>NZ_JACJQW010000111.1:0-1562 GCF_014696905.1 Nostoc sp. FACHB-190 | reverse complement strand
TCAAAATTCAAAATTAAAGAGATTAATGGGGGTTTGTACTTAAAATTAATAAAATTCAAAATCTTCCTGATTCTTCATTTTGAATTTTGAATTTTGCATTTTGAATTCAAAAAGATGATTTTTGTTTGGAAAAAATTATTCTACTCGCTTTATTCTTGCAGGGAAACGCTTCGCTAACGATTGAGAGAAAACTTAGTAATGGTACTGAAGAATGGTACAAGCAATCGCACCATCAGAAACATTTCTTGCTGATGCAACTGTTGAAAGAATCAATTTCTCAAAACTAAATAAAACCCGTATTCGCTTTAGCATCAGAATCAAAAACAGCACCATAAGTGCCGCACCAAAATGGGCAGATGTTTTGAAATCTGAAGATACTGGCACAGAATCAGACCTCATCAAAGTGACTAATTCTGAAGTAGGTTTGCGTGGCATCAAAGTATTCAAAGCTCTCAATGAAGCTGCAAGCCAACTCAGACAAGAAATCGCTTCTGTTCAGGAATGGATGACCAGCGATAACGGTGATTGGATTTGCCCGATTGATTTGGCTCCCCTGGTATGGAGTCAATTACTTAATATTAGAGATGCGATCGCGCCAGCACTTCGAGCCAAGTTAAAAGATGAGTACGAGCAAGGCTTGGAAGATTATCAGCAACGGATAGAAAACTTCATTTCGTTGAACACTTGGGAACTGCCACAAGATAGGCAAGCGGAAGTAAAAGCTAATTTGTTGAGAGCATTTCCAAGTTTGAGCGAGTTAGAGGATTGTTTGCAGGTGATTATTGGTCGTCCCGTGATCATTCCGGCTTTATCAGAACAGTTGAATGAACAACAAGCCGAGTGCTTGAACCAAATCACCCAGTTCATTCAACAGTACGACCAAAATCTAGAACAACGGCTCAAGGAAGCGGCAATTGCTGGTGGTGAACAACTCGCCGCGCAGTTACTTGAAGAGTTGGCAGATTGGGAACCAGGGCGAAAGCCAGTGCGCTTCAAACAGAAGATGCTGAAACATCTCCAGAAGGTACAGGTTTTGCTGGCGAATGCTAGTCCTGAAGCTGGCGGTAGTTTGCAATCGATGATGGAGCATCTCAATTCGATTGTGGATGATCCGGCAATTGTTGATAAGAATCTGGGTGGTGAAGGGCGATCGCAACTACAGCAAAAGATGGACGATATTCGTTCTAAATTGCTGGATGAGCAGCGCAATCTGCAACAGCTTGCGAGTTCTGACGTTGGGCTGACGGTGGCAACTGTTAGTGCGTTTAAGTTCCGTTAAATAAAAAGCGATGTTCTGAATTACCGGGACATCGCATTAAAATAAGGCATAGAAATGTAATTTCTCCTCCTGCCTCAAAAACTTGCTACCATACGCTCGTCTGATTGGTGGATAATAGTTCTGTAGGGCAATCTTTAACCACTGCATAATAAGTTAAAAGGCAAAAGTCGAAAGGTAAATATGGCGTTATTCACAGCAGAAGGTTTAAGTTATCCCCAGGCTTTAAAATTGATTGAAATCCTCAAAAAAGAAGGGATAGAATCGAACATTACAAGCGGTGGAG
>NZ_JACJQW010000110.1:0-1987 GCF_014696905.1 Nostoc sp. FACHB-190 | reverse complement strand
TGATAAGATATCGGGCATGGGCTTGTTGTGGCTTTTGAGTTGTCGTTTGGGAAGACAATAACTCTACTACATCAGCCCTCTCTCTTCATCCTCTTATTTTGGCGAAGGTATTGATTTAATTACGCCAATTATGCAAGAGCAAAACTTAGCGGTGTCCGAAGAGTAGGTGATAGTGAAATGGAAAGCAGCGTAGACGATAGGCATCGCCCCCCATTTTTAATGGAAGCATTGGCTGAATGGCATCTTTTACCCTCAAGATTTTCCAGATGTTATCTACACTGGTGAACCAATAGAGTTAGATGTATTGTCTCCTTTATTATTTGAAGTATTGACTCTTAAGGTTGATTGGAATCAATTCCAGCACTATCAAACAACTGATTAATATTTTGCTGGTTCTACTGTGATGATATCTTGCCCATAGGGACGACCATTTTCCCATTCATAAGCATCGACCATATAATAAGTGTTATTAAATTTGAATACTGTGATCGCTCGATTTCTTCTAGTCGCTACTTGAATGGCAATGTCAACAAGTTCTAACAATTTTTCAGGTGTCATTAAATATTGATAGCTATGATGAATTAAGCTGGTTCTTGTTGCCACCACTCAGGGTTAATTAACTCTATCTTTGACACCTCATAATTGCGACAAGTTTCTAAGTCAACTTTAGCTGCCATAATAGAACGCACAGCAATACTAGACAGCGAATAAACCTTGAGGTCTGGAGTGTCGGAATTTGAGAGCGTAGTTAACACTTCCATTGGAGTTAAGCTTGCGCTTAATGCCACTACGAATGGTTGTAGATTTAACCAATTTAATGCTGCACTGGTAGACCAAGTTGCTGATTGTTGCTCATGACTTTCTTTGTAGTTCAACTCAAAAGCATCACGAGCTTGTTTTTGGGTAGAGTAAGTTAATAAACTGTTGTTATCAGAGTGGAGGGGTAAGTATGCTCCCTCCGTAGTATTCAAGATAATAAAATAGTTGTACTTTGTTTCCATAATGTCAACAATTGAAGATTACAAAACATTTATTAATACAATATTGCTCAGATAAAGTCTACCTAGCAAATCTTAAATAAATTCTATCTCATTTATAAAAACAAATTCGCATTCAATCGGTGAAAGCCAAACATGACAAATTGTGTCATCGTACACCTCAGCTTCAACTGTAATCCCTGGTGCAAGATACTTCTTACCCACAAAATCAGAGTTTCTAAAGTAAAAATTTCCACCCAGTAGCAGTTTAGCTGGTTTTAATTTACCCTCTTGTTTAGCTTGGTAGTATGCTTCTTGAAGTTCTTCACTGCTGGGATGATGACGTACATACTTCATCACTGATTCCCATTTCTCAGGGCTTAGTCTTTCTTTTAAAGTGGAAGATAAATTTGGATTTTTTTCTTGGTGCTGTTCGAGTTCTAATTTCATTTTTTGAATATAGAACTGTAAAGCTTCCTTGGTACCAATTTTATGAGTTTTAGCAATTGTCAGAACATGAGCAACAATCTCTAAATCTTTAGCTGGGTCAGAGTCCATATTTAGATACTACTTGAGGGAGCAGCTAGTAACTTTTTATTGATAATGATATTAAGTTGTCAGTTAACATAACTAACTTGACCATCAGGTAATTTTTCAGCTAATCCTGATGGAAACCATTCTTGGTACTGTTCCTCTCCAAACTTATTCACTAACCATTCTTTCACTTGTTGCAGATTATCAAAGCTGGCGACTGTGGGGGTAGTCTCAGGCATAAAGTCAATTGCCAATTTTCCGTAGTGTTCGGGGTTGTTGGTTCTATAGATGGTAGGAGGTATAGATATATCAATAAATTCCATTGCAAACACCGTAGTAGTAAGGGTAATGGTTGGATTATAACAATACCGTAGCCAATTTACGAGGGTTCAACACCTGTAGAAACGGGATGAATACGTCCTAAAGAAGTAAGCTTGGCAAAAATCTGACTTAATAAAATAGGCTCAGGCATTTCA
>NZ_JACJQW010000011.1:0-207607 GCF_014696905.1 Nostoc sp. FACHB-190 | reverse complement strand
ATTATTTCTTCATGCTTATATCCATATAACAGCATTTTGACTGCTGTAGCTCGCTTGATTTCACGTTGTTCTTGACTATTTTTGATAAAATCTTCTAACCACTGTATCCACATAACCACAACTGCTTGCTTGTTATATAATTTACTTTCTTACTTTCTCCGTATTTTCTCATAAGTAGTTTAGGATTGCTATAGCAATATACAACAGTATCAAAATGCAAATCTTTGCTAAACCCAGACAGGTTGTATTTACCGTCTTTTCCCTTACCGTTCTCTGTTACAGCCAAGTTGCATCAGCCACTACCACTTTACCCCTACGCAGCAAAAAAGGGATGGTAGTAT
The DNA here is from genome assembly GCF_014696905.1 of Nostoc sp. FACHB-190. Lineage (NCBI taxonomy): Bacteria > Bacillati > Cyanobacteriota > Cyanophyceae > Nostocales > Nostocaceae > Nostoc > Nostoc sp. FACHB-190. The sequence continues at coordinate 207,266 of NZ_JACJQW010000011.1, read as the reverse complement.
CTGCACATCCCCTGGCGAGTGAGGCTGGGTTAGCAATGTTACGCCAAGGTGGGAATGCGGTAGATGCAGCAGTCGCCACAACTTTTGCCATATCTGTAGTTGAACCTTTTTCGGCGGGAATTGGTGGCGGGGGATTTTTGCTGCTGCATTTTGAGAAAACTGGCGAGATGAAAGCTTTGGATTTTCGGGAACGCGCACCCATCAAAGCTACCAGAAATATGTATTTAGATGCAGATGGCAAGGTGCGTTTGAATGCAAGTGTGAATGGTTATTTGGCGGTGGCGACACCAGGAACGGTGGCGGGGATGTATGAGGTGCATCGCCGTTATGGTAAGTTACCGTGGAAGGAAGTTGTCAAACCTGCGATCGCTCTGGCTAAAAATGGCTTTATCTTAAGTAAACAACTCACTTGGCGTTCCATTCAAGTTTACGAAAACCGCAAACCTGTAATTCTCCAAAATTCTGCCGCTAGAGGTATATTTACTCGCAACGACGAATTTTATCAGCCTGGAGAAAGATTAGTCCAACAAGATTTAGCACGCACTTTAGAAACCATTGCCGACAATCCCCAAAGTTTTTATACTGGCAACATTGCCCGTGCGATCGCTTCAGATATGGCAAAAAATAATGGTTTAATTACTTTAGACGACCTCAAGGCATACAAACCCATCTGGCGAACTCCTCTCTGCGGTAGTTTTCGTCAAGCTAAAGTCTGTTCTATGCCACCACCATCATCAGGCGGCGTTCATCTATTGCAGATTTTAAACATTATCGGTGACAGTAATTTAAAAGCTTGGGGGTGGCATCATCCCAACAGTTTACACTTAATGGCGGAAGCGATGAAGATAGCCTACGCCGATCGCTCACAATATTTGGGTGATCCTGATTTTGTCAAAGTACCTGTACAAGCCCTGATTAACCCAGCGTACGCCAAACAGCGTCGTCAAGAAATCAATATGGATGTGGCGAAACCTGCATCAGAAATCAAACCAGTAGCACCAGAAATTCTTCAACGGTTTGGCACAGTTAGCAATCAAATTGTTCCTCTACCCAACAAATCATTAAGATTGCCAGCCACTCGCTACGAATCTACAGAAACCAGCCATCTTTGCGTTGTGGATGAACAACGTAACGCCGTCAGCCTGACTTTTACAATTAATCTTGGTTTTGGTGCGGGTGTAGTCAGCCCAGGAACAGGAATTTTACTCAATAATGAGATGGATGATTTTGCGATTGCGCCAGGAGTACCTAACGCTTTTGGTTTAATTGGCAACACAGCAAATGCGATCGCACCCCGAAAAACACCACTGTCGAGTATGACTCCGACAATAGTCACAGAAAATAATCACCTCCGAATGGCAGTGGGGGCCCCTGGTGGCAGCACAATTATCACTCAGGTATTGCAAGTGATTCTCAATGTGCTGGAATACAATATGGACGTTGGTGCAGCTGTCTCCGTACCACGCATACATCACCAGTGGCTTCCTGATGAATTGCGCGTCGAACCTTGGGGTTTGGATGCTTTAACTCTGCAAGACTTACGCCGTCGTGGACACAACATCAAGGAACAAAACACTCCTTGGGGTAATGTTAACGCGATCGCCACTCAAGCAGATGGCAGCCTAGAAGCAGCCGCCGATCCTCGCGGTGAAGGTTCGCCTAGAGGCTGGTAGACAGTCATTACAGAATAATGCAACACTGCCGTTTTTCGAGATATAGCACTCAAAACATCTGTTAAGTCTTATAGCTGAAACTCTTGAAACTACTGGGTTTCTACTCAGCACTCAGCACTCAGCACTCAGCACTTTGCTATAACTGCAACTATTGATTCTGCACCATTGATTCTGAGTATTCTACTTGAGTGCTAAATTCATTCGCTCTCGCACTGGGTACTAGTGTCCAACCTGCCTTCAGCAGTTTTTGATAAGTTGCCCAACCCTTAGAACCGCCAGGAATTTGATAATCTGGCACTGCAAATTGCGGATAAGCTGTGTAAGGCCGCCAACCTTTATGGGCTTCTACTTGCAAATACAAAATCTTCTCACCGTCGCCACTAGACTTCGATAACCAGCACATTTGTCGATTCATGGCAAACTCCTTAGTGTTTAGCTAAAATTGCATAATCGCAGACTTTTGTCAAGCACTGCATCAATCTTCTGGGATAATTTTTAATTTCCCTAGTATGTGTCCATATACCTACAAATTGGTTTAGTAAAATTACGTAAGCCATCAGATAGATTTTCTAGACAGTTTTTAAAGATACAGCAAGACAAAATCACTCCATCCCCAACCTTTGATACTTGCAAAAAGTGTCAAATACTGCGGATTTTGTAGAAAAACGATGACAATAGCTCAATATCTTTGGCTCCATGACTGAATAATGGTGCAAAATCACTGATAGGCGCAAAAACATAACGCTTCTCTGCGATACTTTGCTGGTTATGAGGGCAAGATTTTTCTCATGTTATCTGTGGTTGCTATTAGTGTATGTAACAAGAGTTACTATTTTGCTAAATAACTGAATCACAAATCATTTGTTTTACTAGTTACACCAGTAAGATTTAGTTATCAGTGCTGGGCTAAGAGTGCTGAGTTGAAAGTGCTGAGTGCTGAGTTGTGGAATTAGGGGTGATAGGTTACAGGTTACAGCGCCTGCGGCGCTATCTTTACTCAGCACTCAGCACTCAGCACTTAATAAAATCACTAATAATCGTGCGAATTTCGTTAACTATTTCCGAGTAGTCAGTATCAGAGAAAACAGGTGTTGCACCTGCAATGTCAATTGGTTGCGCTAAATCAATCCAGGACTTGCAACCACCATATTTTGGCAGATAGGGAATTTCTTGGACTTTGGGCAGTTTATAAATGCGTAACAGCAGAACATACAAAGGCTGACGTGGTTTCCATTTTAGGCGATCGCTAATAAAATACTCATTCCAGATATGAAACGGGAGTAAAGCGTTAACAGTAGACTCCTCACTAATCGGCAAAATATCTGTAATCTCTGCCCAACTGCCAATGCGAATTGTTTCTGGATGCCAACCAGGAGTTACGGGACAGACGAGATTTGCATATTCTGATTTTAGCAGAAACGGCTGTTGATGTTCAAAAGTTGGGTAAAGTAAAACCTGCTCATGAGCAACTTGAAAACGTCCATTCTGCTCATGAATACCACCTTTACGCAGCAACATGATGGTTTTGGCAGTTTCCAAAGCATTGATCGCCACAGACCATTCTTTGAGAGCATATAAACTCGAAGTTAAATTCATCGGCATCTGCTGTAACTCTGATTTAATTTCACGCTAAGACCGTTAAAGTATGAAACTATCCGGGGAAATGTAATGAGACAACCATTATGGAAAAGCGAAAATTAGGTACATCTGCCGTAGAAATCACACCCATTATTATTGGAACTTGGCAAGCTGGCAAAAAGATGTGGGTGGGAATTGAAGACGCTGACTCGATTAAAGCCATTCGCGCCGCCTTTGAAGCCGGAATCACAACCGTTGACACAGCAGAAGTTTATGGTGAAGGTCATTCTGAGCGCATTGTAGCCGAAGCTTTATCAGATGTGCGCGACCAAGTACAGTATGCCACAAAAGTTTTTGCCAACCATCTCAAGTATGATCAAGTGATTCAGGCTTGCGATCGCTCGTTAAAAAACCTCAAAACCGATTATATCGACCTTTATCAAATTCATTGGCCTGCGGGTGCCTTTAACAGCGAAATCGTCCCCATCGCCGAAACGATGAAGGCTTTAAATGAGCTAAAACAGCAAGGAAAAATTAGAGCAATTGGGGTTTCTAACTTTTCTGGCGCACAATTGGCAGAAGCATCACAATATGGACGAATTGATAGCTTGCAACCCCCATATTCCCTATTTTGGCGGTCGGTGGAAAAAGATGCTCTGCCCTATTGTATCGAAAATCAAATTTCTATCTTGGCTTATTCACCCTTAGCCCAAGGATTATTAACAGGTAAATTTACTCGCGGCCAAAAATTTGCCCCAGAAGACAACCGCGCCAAGAATAAATTATTTCAGGGCGAAAACTTTGAACGCGCTCACCAAGCCTTAGATAAACTCCGCCCCATAGCCGAACGCCATAATTCTACCTTGGCACAGTTAGCATTAGCTTGGTTAATTGCCCAACCCCAAGCCAATGCGATCGCAGGCGCACGTTATCCCGAACAAGCACAAGATAACGCCAAAGCCGCCGATGTCAAACTTTCCTCTGAAGAAATCGCCGAAATCGACTCTATTGGACGAATTGTCACCGATCATTTAGATGACAACCCAGTTATGTGGAATTGGTAAGCTGAGTTGATAATTAAGGTTTGAAAGAAGGGTGTCAGGGTGTAGGTATTCAAAACCCTTACACCCCATACCCTTTCACCCAATCACCACAGAAAATTTTGGTGCGTAAGTCCTACAAAATAACAACAAAGATTGCAAGAATAAACAAAATGTCAACTTTAGTAAACTACTAGTTGCTGTTTCTTAGGTAAGTGCTAAATTGAATAACAAGACATCAAACAGATTCCAACCAAACCAAAAGGGCAAATGACTCTGATGTCTCCCGTCAGCAGCCCAAGCAAATTTTCAGCAAGCCCTAATTAAATGTGGTGAAAGCCAAAGCATATAAAAGGCAGAGCCAAATCCCAAAGCGGAAAAACAAAGATTGCTGAAGTTGCTAGTTATTAAGTCCACCTTAGTTGTTTACTCTCTCAATTGTTTAGCTAATTTTTAAGAAATTTGAAACCTGTGAATTCCCAATAACCTGGTCATCGTTGACCAGGTTTTGATGTTTTTAGCTATGATTTTCCATTGGCAATCTAGGTTAAATAGAGTAGCAGTGCTTTTTGCTCTTTAACAGCAGTTTCATAGTAATCAACAATTTCATTGTAGTAATCTGTCATGTAATCAATCATTTCTTCATCTGACCAGTCAATCCAAGGTACAGGGTTTGGCTTCTGCGACTCTTTTATAAAACGATTTTTAAATCCTTCTTGAGAAAGTTCTAATAAACCATCCAGAATTTGCCTAACTTCATCACCTGCTTGTAGATATCTAACTGGCCCATAGTCTCTGTCAAAATAGAGGTCTTTACCAGCACCAAAGGCATTAACTAAAGGCTTACCATCCCACTGGGAATTTTTGATGACTAGAAATGGTAAGAAATCTTTTTCGTATCCTTTTGCAACTATTAATTCAGGAATTTTGCCTTGAGGTGTATTGTAATAAGTTGCAATATAACCTGCTAATAAAAATGTTATTTCTTCCCAAGATTTATCTAAATCTAATTCGGGATTTTCCCACTCAGAAAGAAACAATTCTTCTAAGGCTTGCCAATCATAAGTATTTTTCCACTGTTTGCTTCTACCAGCAGGTGTATTACCAAATATTGCTCTAGCATTTTGTTTTGCTACTTCAGCATATTCTCCTGTCCAATAAGGCTCTCTTTGCCAGTAAGGGGATTCTGGCAAGCATTTAGCATCAAAAAACGCATCAACAAGATATGGGTCTTTGATAAATAAATCCAATGTTGATGAAGAAATTTTTTTTATTTCACCTGTTATTCCCATAAAATAACTTTGAAATTGATTTATATTCAATTCTAATAAGTACGATCGCAAGTTAAACTATAGTACACAGTAGTTTTTTTCAATGGCTTTAGTAATTGCAGGTGAACGTAGCGGGGTGGGTAAGACAACAGTCACACTCACCCTTTTGGCATCTTTATGCCGTCGTGGTGGTCAAGTACAATCTTTCAAGGTCGGGCCAGACTACATTGACCCAATGTTTCATCGGTATGTGACTGGTCTTGCTTGTCGGAACTTAGACCCAGTGCTGACTAGTGAAGTTTACGTTAAGCAATGTTTTGCTCATCACAGCCAAGCGAGTGAATATGCTTTGGTAGAAGGGGTGATGGGGTTGTTTGATGGAATAGGAAGTCGGGAAGAGAATACTGTACACCCCTTCACTTTTGCTAGTACAGCGCATATTGCACAATTGCTAGATTTACCTGTGGTGTTGGTAATTGATTGCAGTCGGTTATCGGGTTCTGTAGCGGCGATCGCTCACGGTTATTGTACCTTTGACCCTAAAATTAAAATAGCTGGTTTAGTGCTGAATCGCGTGGGGAGCGATCGCCATCTTTCTTTACTCAAAGATGCTCTAAAATCTCTACAATTGCCGATTCTCGGTGTGCTGCGTCGTCAAGATAATATTACAATTCCTGACCGCCATCTTGGTTTAGTCCCCACAGCCGAATTCAGTGAATTAGATGCAGTTATAGAACGTCTCGCAGATTTAGGTGATACTTGCTTTGACTGGCAAAGTTTATTACCTTTACTCAAAACTCAGCACTCAGCACTCAGCACTCCCCACTCAGCACTCAGCACTCAGCACTCAGCACTCAGCACTCAGCACTCAGCACTCAGTAAAGTCAGGGTTGCGGTTGCGTGCGATCGCGCTTTTAATTTTTATTATCAAGATAATCTCGATTTACTGCAAAAATTGGGTGCAGAGTTAGTTTTTTGGAGTCCTTTAGAAGATGCAGAATTACCACCAAATATTCAAGGAATGTATTTTGGTGGCGGTTTCCCAGAAGTATTTGCTCAACAATTAACCAAAAATACCAATGTTTTGCAAGCAGTAAAAACAGCGATTCTCCAAGGAATGCCAACAATTGCTGAATGTGGTGGCTTGATGTATTTGTGTCAAGAAATCATTGATTTTGAGGGTAAATCTTACCCAATGGTGGGGATAATTCCCACATCTGCTTGTATGGATAAAAGCTTAACACTGGGTTATCGTCGAGCCATAGCTTTACAAGATAGTTTATTAGTAAATGTCGGAACAAATGTTTACGGACATGAATTTCATCGCTCGACTTTAAAAGCCAATTCTCATCAACCACTGTTTGATACTTATCGCTACGATTGCGATGAAAATACGGGCTTTGAAGGCTGGAATTTACCGATTAATCTTCACGCTTCATACATACATTTACACTGGGGCGCTAGTACAGAAATTCCCCAACGATTTATTCAACAATGTAAAAGTTAGAAGATTAAATTGAAGTTGAGTAGGGTGTGTTATGGCAATGTCCAGACTTGAGCGTGTCAGAGATGGGAAATTTAGCCGTAACGCACCTGATTGAATGGAGCCTTACATTTCATTAACGCATCCCACTAACTCAAACCCAATAACTTTGCACCTGGATAAAACAACATACTCACTACCCAGGCTAATCCTAACCCGTAAGCTGTGATGAAAGTGCAGATGTAATTGAGCAACTGCAAACCCAAATGGTATGAAAATCCATCTGTTGACCTTTACAATTCTTTACCAAATTGGGCGATTAACTACAACTAGCACTTTCATCAGTTTTTGCATCCCTAGTAGTAATGAACTAATCAAAAAAAATATTGAAAAAATAGCTAAAAATTAAAAATTAATTTACAAAAACTTTTCTCACCAGTATGCAATTGACAATATATTGAATATTGCAGTCTATATTGCTTGAAAAATAAGGGCTTTTTTGCTCCTTCCTAGAGAGATATTATCGAAAAAGGCAGGCTATATGTTATTTAATTTACTAATTCAATAGCCAATTTCGCGGTGATGAACATAGCATAAGTTTCTACAGGAAAAATTTTCCGTAGTTTTATTTACCAAATTATGCTGAAATTCACACAATCTTCAGAAAGAAAAACTTAGAAAACTCTGATGAAGGAGCTAAAGTTTTGTTAAGATGCAATTGCTAGGAATTTTTCAACGGGAACTATAGTCAGCGTGTTGAAAAATAAGTACTACTAGCCACACAGAGTTCAAAGGTGATGCAATGACCACCTATATTTTTTTTGATGATGCCCTGCGGATGCTTACTAACGCCTATTTGTTATCAGCTGTCCTGCTAATCGCAGCGTCTGGTATAGGGTTAGCAGTGATAGAAACAATTGAAAAAACAGGAGAACGCTAATTTATCGCCATAAGGTGTACTACTTGCCAAAAACCACAAAGCGCAAGTAGGTGTTCACCGTCAAGAAATCCTGGGAACACTAAATTGTGAAAGTCTCACAGCGTTGCAGAATTACCTGCAAGTCCAAAACATCCAGGTGACTGTGCGCTACTGAGACAAAAATCCAGGAGCAACACACATGAATTTAGTAGACAAAATCTTGGGCAAAGAAAACCAAGCCCCAGAAAAGTTGACATCAGCTGAAGCTTTTGCCGCTATTGCTTTGGTTGCAGTGACCTCAGATGCTGTACTTTCAGAACAGCAAGTGCATAATATTTCTGCTGTATTGTCACGGCTTAAGCTTTTTAGCAGTTATCCTGAAGAATTTATCAAAAAACTGTTAGAAAAAAACCTAAATATTCTGCGGTGTGATGGTTTTAATGCTCTCTTTAATGCAGCTAAAGAATCTTTATCGCCAGAATTGCGAGAAGTAGCTTTTGCGGTTGCGGCTGATTTGGTAATGACTGAAACCGTAGTTACTGAAGAAGAAAAAAATTTTTTAAATGACTTGTATCTGGCTTTAGATATTCCACGCGATAACGCGATTAAAATCTTGCAAGTTTTAATGGTGAAGAATCAAAGCGAATGAGTTTCACGTAGTCTAACGCATATCAATGGGAATTTTCTCTAACTTGATTTAGTTCAAGTTATAGATTTGGCTGCTTAAAACTAAGTTACATATTCTCCCGTTAATATGATTTGTTGCCATTGGCTAGTATAATTTAAATTCTAGTTTTAGTGTATGGTTATATATGAGTTTATAGTTATATAACTCAGGTGAATACCACAGTATATCGATGGGCAATAGTGGCTTATTGCTGCAAATTTGAGTATACTGTTTTTAAAAGTTAATTATTAAGTTTTTTGTCATGGCAATCCTATTACTAGAAGATGGTACAGTCGAAAGCGATTTCAGTGAGATATTGCGTGAACTTGCGCCTATTGGTGTACATCTCAAGCACTATGACCCTGGAACGTCACTACTGTTTACAAATCTTTTAGAACAGGATGTTTTGACAGCTTTAGAAAAGCAATACATTGTTGAGTTGCATAACGGTGTGTTTGAATGTCTCCAACAAGAAAACGGTTCTCTCTGGTGTGACTTGCTGAATGTGCATCCAGGTGTGCCGAATCTTCAGATGTTGATTGATACTTACAGTCGTTATCATACTCATACTGCGGCTGAACCACTGTATGTCTTAGCAGGAGAAATGATTTTTGGCTTTGTCAGACCAGATGGTAGCCAAGTCCAGTTGTTAGTGCAATCTCAAGACTATATTTCTATTCCCGCAGGTGTGGAGCATTGGTGTAGTTTGACAGCATCGTTAAATTTTAAAGCTGTGCGCTATTTCACTTCAGCCGAGGGTTGGCTACCCAATTACACAGGTACGCAGTTAAGTGATGCACGCCAGCAGCCGTAATTTATCGTAATATCATTCATAGTTAAAAAGATGCGATCGCAATTCTATAAATACCTATGGCTGTTAAAGTTGGAGACATTGCTCCTGATTTCACCTTACCTGCTCAAAATGGTACAACAGTCAGCTTAAAAGACTACCGTGGTCAAAAAGCTGTTGTACTATACTTTTATCCCAAAGACGATACACCTGGATGTACAGCCGAATCTTGTGCTTTCCGCGACCAATATGAAGTGTTTAAAGATGCTGGCGCGGAAGTGATTGGTGTCAGTGGTGATTCTAGCGAATCTCACCAGAAGTTTGCCGCTAAATATAATTTACCGTTTATTCTTTTAAGTGACAAAGGCGACCAAGTACGTAAGCAATATGGTGCGACGGCGGCTTTTGGTTTATTTCCTGGACGTGTCACCTATGTGATTGATCAGCAGGGAGTTGTGCAGTATGTGTTTGATTCCATGCTGAACTTTCAAGGGCATGTTACAGAAGCATTGAAGACTTTGCAAACTCTCAGCAAGTGAGTGATGAGTAATGAGTAATGAGTGCTGTACACTTCGACTTCGCTCAGTGTACGGCACTCAACACTCTTTATTTAAGTGAGGGTGATTTCTCCTGGATGATGTTATTGAGGGAAACCTTACCGTTTTTACCGTTAGTATGGCCGTTATTGTTGCGGGGTTGAATGACACCGTAACCGCCGTGGTTGCGTTCGTAAATCACGTTAATTTCTCCAGTTTCGGCGTTACGGAACATATAAAAGTCGTGTCCCACGAGTTGTAATTGTTCCAATGCTTCAGTGAGAGTCATTGGTGGCATGGAAAAATATTTTGTACGGACGACTTCGCTGGGTAATTCGGGGGTGCGATCGCCGATTAAATCTGGTATTACTGGTTCTGGGACGACTACTTCGTTTGTTGGTTGACTTTGAGTTTTCTTGTCTTGTCGCCTTTCTTTATATTTGCGTAATTGTCGCGCAATTTTATCTGCTACTAAATCTATGCTGGCGTATAAGTTTTCGCTGCTTTCCTCGGCACGGATGACACTTCCATTTGCATAGATAGTGACTTCGGCTGCTTGTTTCGGGTTAATTCGGGGATTGCGAGCTACGCTTAGGTGGACATCCACTTCATTTGTAATGTTCTGAAAGTGACTAACCGCTTTTTCTATCTTTTGATGCACGTAATCCCTAATTGCTTCGGTGATTTCAATATTTTTGCCGTGGATGACAAGCTTCATGTAAACTCTCCCGCTCTATATGTGATGTGTGATGTGAGTTTGTTTTGTGTGAAAGTAAGTTGCGGTAAGGTCTATGACTGTTGCCAAAACAAGTTTTTTAGTTTGATATACTGCTGAGTTGGCTCTAAATAATTTATTGCTTTCAATTTTCACGCGTTCCCTTGTATTGATATCCGCAGTGGATGTCTGCGCTTGTATCTTAATTCTTAGAGTCATCAGCCAGTTCATTCTTTCTTCTTATTTTGGCGTGATGCTTATTGCAGAGAATTCCTCCTAAGACCGTTGCGGTTATTTATATATTCAAACTAGCACTTTGTATTTTCTATAGCAGGTTCCCTTGACGTTCCTTTAAAATCCTTTGCAAAGCTTGACAATTGTTGCTTGCAACGATCAAAGTTGCAATATATTTCATTATTCCTTCAGTTGATTTTTGGCATGATTCGTAGTAGTAGACCGCTAGAGAAGCGTTGTTTGTTATATGACAAAAAATTGATGTCTTACACAGATGCACACGCATGGCAGCGATCGCTTCTTGCAGAACGCATTCAAGACCCCAGCCTCGATGATGTGTTAATCTTGCTAGAACATCCGCCTGTCTATACTTTGGGACAAGGTGCAACCCCAGAATTTCTCAAGTTTGACCTTGATCACAGTGATTTTGAAGTTCACAGAATTGAGCGTGGTGGCGAAGTGACTTATCATTGTCCTGGTCAATTGGTGGGGTATCCAATTTTAAATTTGCACCGCCATCGTAAAGATTTGCATTGGTACTTGCGTCAACTAGAGGAAGTGATTATTCGGGTGTTGGCTGTTTATGGTTTGGCGGGCGATCGCATCCCCGATTTTACTGGTGTATGGTTAGAAAATCGCAAAGTTGCAGCGATCGGCATTAAAGTCAGCCGTTGGATTACGATGCACGGTTTTGCATTAAACGTATGTCCTGATATGACTGGCTTTCAACATATTGTCCCCTGCGGTATTGCAGATAAACGAGTCGCCAGTCTAGCAGAGTGGGTTCCTGATATTACTTGCGAACAAGTGCGTCCTCATATTGTGCAATGTTTCGCAGATGTATTTGGTTTTGATGTCGTGGAGTAATTTATCAACTGGTTATGAATTAAAATTGGTGTGTGCTGAGTGATAAATTAGAATAGTATACCTCTTGTATAAATCAGATTATGCCTACTAAACAAGCGAATTTTCTGTAACTCTTTGCGCTTTTGCGCGAGACTTAAAATTCGTGTTTTATAACATTCGTGCAAGAGGTCTAGTGTAAAATTGATTAAGATACGACATGTAAAATTGCTATATATTTTTAGCTAACGCTGTCAATATCGAATAATTTATAGTTCAAAACATCTTTATTTTTAATTACTAACTATTGACAACCTTAACATTATATTTTAGTACAATATTTACATAATTCCTAAGATAGTGAATTATACAATTTGTTATCTTTGCCCACAAATCACTCCCAACAATGCGCCAGGGTGAATTACTGGTTCCCACTTAGAGCTAACAGAGACTACAGCTAAAGCTTGACCATTTTTTAAATAAAGAATTGGTGGATATTGTGCGCGGCTATTATAAGCACTAACATTGGAATAAGGACTTCCATAATCTCCATACTTGTTCCATAGACTCATCTCTTGATACTTACTACCATAAGTACCATAAGGATTACAGATGGACTGATCATCAAAACGGTCACTTGAAACATTACCTAAAAACTGACCAGTACGAGGATGCATTAAAAATGCATTACCATCTAAATCAGATAAACTCTGAGCTTTAGTAGATGTTGAAGTAGTACCAATAAAAGATAGACTTAATGCTACGACTAAAAAAAACTTTTTTGGGTGCATGGTAGATATTATGTTATGGTTGAATTCTATTGGATACAAAATCAGATAGAGCTAGTTGGGGCATATTTATTTAATATTTTGTCTTGCTTATAGCAGTTGTGTCTTCCGAAGCAATACTGTTGTTTTTGTAAGCTTTATCTAAAGTTAAAAAGAATTAGTTCAGGCTATCATACTAATGTTTCGCTAAAAATGGCACACTATATAGTTAGGAATTATGCAAAAAACTCTCAAAATATCATTCCTACGTAAACTCGCATCTCTGTGATTTGATTTTTCGTGGCTTGTACGTAAGTCCTGATAGTCTTGAAATACTATTTTTTAATTTAAATATTATTAAAAACTCAAAATCTGAGCTAAATTTATTAATTTAACAGTACTTTGTAAATAAATTCCAGTATTTATATACTGTGAGTGCATCTGCCCAAGTTAAAATATGGTGGTTTACTAGTCAGGCAACAAATTCAGTACACAACTCAACTCAAATTTTGCGTGTGAAATCCCTAATTAATTTTCAGATGTATGCACCTGCGTTAAATTCCCTGAGACAGCGCGACTGGAAAGCGTTGATAGAACTATTTGACAGGGAAGACTGCGACGAAATTGAAGCCGACATCAACAAAAATTTGCACTTGAGGACACCTGAACCTTGTTGGGAAGATGATCCATTTGATTTCTTGCGGGAATATTTGTAGAGTTATTAGTCATTGGTCAAAAGGTAAAAGGTAGGAGAATGAATAAAATTTCATACTTCATACTTCAGACTTCACACTTCATAGAGGCGGCTAAGGAAGGTACGTAGGCGATCGCTTTTTGGATTTGTGATCACTTCGTAAGCTGCGCCTTGTTCTGCTACTATGCCTTGATCCATAAATATCACCCGATGGGCAACTTCTTTGGCAAATTGCATTTCATGAGTGACGACTACCATTGTCATTCCCTCGGCGGCTAATTGCTGCATCACTTGTAAAACTTCACCGACAAGTTCGGGATCTAAGGCGCTGGTAGGTTCATCAAATAGCATAATCTGGGGATTCATACATAAGCTACGAGCGATCGCAACTCTTTGCTTTTGTCCACCAGATAGTTGTTCGGGATAAGCCGAGGCTTTATCAAATAAACCTACTTTTTCTAAATATAACCCCGCAAGTTGGGCGCTTTCTTTGGCGGTTTTGCCTAAAACTTTACGCGGCGCAAGTGTGAGATTTTCCAATACGCTGAGGTGAGGAAATAAATTGAATTGTTGAAAAACCATCCCGACTTGGGTACGGAGTTGGCGCAGTTGTTGACTGTTGAAATGAGATTGTGATAATTCAATCCCATTCACTACCAAAGAACCGTGATCAATACGTTCCAGGCGATTGAAGCATCGCAGTAAGGTACTTTTACCACAACCAGAGGTACCAATCACCGCCACAACTTCCCCTGACCGAATTTCGCCAGTGATTCCTTTAAGAACTTTGAGGGAACCAAAGTTTTTTTCAATATTTTCAAAAATAATGATAGGGTTAGAATTTTTCATAGCCCATTATAAATAAGATGATTAGGAAAATTTTCTGATGTTGTATTTGAAACCTATAGATCCCCCTAAATCCCCCTTAAAAAGGGGGACTTTGATTCATTTTCCCCCCTTTTTAAGGGGGGCTAGGGGGGATCAAGCAAAATATTTAATACTTCTCAGACATATTATTAGATTAAAGTTTAGGCGTTGGTGGCGCTGGTTGTTGGTGGTTGGGTTCAGTTGTGTCTTACTAACTGGCTGTAGTGTGAATGATAGCATTGGCAAAACTTTACGAGTAGCAACTGAACCAGCCTTTCCGCCGTTTGAGTTTAAAAGCCCAAATGGAGAATTGCAAGGTTTTTCTTATGATTTGATGAATGCGATCGCCTCTGCTGCTAATTTTAAAGTAGAGTTTCAAAGCATTCCTTTTGATGGCATTATCCCCGCAGTCCAAGCTAAAACCATTGATGCGGCGATAAGTTCTATTACAATTACCGCAGAACGCACCAAAACAGTTGATTTTTCCCGTCCTTATTTTAAGGCGGGGTTAGCGATCGCAGTTCGTAACAACAATCAAGATATTACTAATTTAGATAGTCTCAAGAATAAAAAACTAGCCGTCCAAATTGGGACAACAGGCGCAGAAAAAGCCAAAAGTATTCCCGGTGTACAGATTCGCAGTTTTGATTCTGCACCTTTAGCCTTGCAAGAATTAGTCAATGGGAATGTGGATGCGGTAATTAACGATGCACCTGTAACTTTATATGCCATTAATACTGGTAACTTGCAAGGCATTAAAGTTATTCAACAATTACTTACAGAAGAATATTACGGAATTATCACAGCTAAAAAGTCGCCTAATTTAACACTGATTAACGATGGTTTAGATAAAATTCTCAAAAATGGCAAATATTTACAAATATACAAAAAATGGTTTAAAGCGGAACCACCAGCCTTACCTGACACATCTCCATTTGCAAATCAAAAGAATAGTAGTAAGGCTAATCTATTTACATCATTAAATGTAGCTTTGCGAGCTTTTCCGCTACTATTGCAAGGTGCATTTGTCACTCTCCAAATAACAGTTATTTCGGTAATTTTAGGCTTAGTTAGTGGTTCCTTAATTGGCATTATTCGCCTTTCTCAGATTAAACCTGTGCGTTGGTTAGCCAGAGCATATATAGATTTTTTTCGCGGCACACCTTTGCTAGTCCAAATTTTTATGATTTACTTTGGTATACCCGCACTGGTGCAACAACTTGGTTTTACCTTTAGCTTCAATCCCTTTGTAGCTGGTGTAATTGCTTTAACATTAAACAGCGCCGCCTATATTGCCGAAATTGTCCGCGCGGGGATTCAATCAATTGAAACAGGACAAACCGAAGCAGCAGAATCACTTGGTTTAAGTGCTGTAGAAATAATGCGCTATGTAATTTTTCCCCAAGCTTTTCGGCGGATGATTCCACCTTTGGGTAATGAGTTTATTAGCTTATTAAAAGATACCAGCTTAGTTTCAGTTATTGGTTTTGAAGAATTGCTACGTAAAGGACAACTCATTATCGCTAGTAACTATCGCTCCTTTGAAATTTACGCTGCTATAGCCTTGGTTTATTTATGTTTGACACTGCTTTCTTCCCAAGCATTTAGCAAGTTAGAAGTGTGGATGAATCCGGTTAGACAGCAGAGGAAAATATGATCATAATGAGACATTTCCACAAATGAATGTATAGAAGTTACATAAAAATGACGCAACAAAAAACGAAAAAATGATTTTGCAGGGAGTTTGGGGGACGGTTGCGTCCCTCAATCGGGGGTTTGGAGGAGAATCCCCCAAATCTTATACCGTTTCACTTTGTAAGCAACACCGAGATTGCCTAGTGCATTAACCTCACCTTTACGGTCGTTGATTTCCCGCGCGATCGCATTTGCGGATAATTTTTCTTGCAAAAGCCCTCTTAGGCAGATGAACAGGTGTAAACTCTGCATCTAAGATACGAAAACTAAATTGCTCCTGAAACCAGGAATGGGTTTATGATGAATGCAAATTCTCATGCAAACTCTCATATTTGGACGCTGACACCTACAGATGTCTACAAAACTCTCACCACAACTCCCCAAGGTATCAGCGAGGCAGAAGCTAATTTAAGATTAAAACAATCTGGTTATAACGAACTTCCCGAACCGCAAACCCGACCATTAATTCTGCGTTTTATTGACCAATTAACGCATTTTATGGCGTTGCTGTTGTGGGTGGCGGGAATTTTAGCGTTTATTTCCCAAACACCGGAATTAGGCTGGGCAATTTGGGCAGTTATTTGGATTAATGCTATTTTCAGTTTTTGGCAGGAATTTCAAGCGGAAAAAGCTTTATCAGCCCTGAAAAAAATCTTACCTTCTCAAGCCAAAGTTTATCGGGATGGCAAATTAACTGTGATTCCTACCCGTGAATTAGTTAGCGGCGATGTGATGCAGTTAGAAGAAGGTGATAAAATCTCCGCCGATGCCAGACTTGTGGAAAGTCAGTCTTTATATGTCGATGTCTCCATCCTTACCGGAGAATCTTTGCCAGTTCCCCGCATTAGCGAACCTGTCACCGTACTCAATATTCATGCTTCCGAAGCCAGTAACTTAGTATTTGCAGGTTCTACCGTCGCCGCCGGTCGCGGACTGGCGGTGGTATATGCAACGGGTACACATACAGAATTTGGTCAAGTCGCCCGTCTCACCGCCAATGTGCAGCGAGAAGCCAGTACTTTAGAAGTGCAGATTTCCAGAGTTGTTCACATCATTACTATCATTGCGTTGAGTATGGGGGTGGTGATATTTCTCCTGACTAAGTTGCTGGTGGGAATGCAACTACGCGAAAGTTTTATTTTTGCCATTGGGATTATTGTGGCATTTGTTCCTGAAGGCTTATTACCTACTGTGAGTTTAGCTTTAGCCATTGGTGTCAAGCGTATGGCTGCCAAAAATGCCTTAGTGCGGCGTTTATCTGCGGTGGAAACTCTTAGTGCAACAACGGTAATTTGCACCGACAAAACCGGGACTTTGACGAAAAACGAAATGACAGTCCGCCAATTGTGGATACCTAATACGCAAATTAACGTGACTGGGGTAGGTTATGAACCCAAGGGAGAAGTAGAAATTCCCTCTCCTGAGTATGAATCCCAAGTGCAATTAATGTTAGCTGGTGCGGCGCTTTGTTCTAATGCACGGTTAGATCATCCTCCCAATTCCCATCAATGGCAAGCATTGGGTGATCCCACAGAAGCCGCGTTATTAGTAGCCGCAATTAAAGCTGGTTTAAATTTGGAAGATTTGCAACACCAAGCACCCAGAAGGAGAGAAATCCCGTTTGATTCCCACCGCCGGATGATGACGGTTTTATTAGAAGGACATTTACCGTTAGACAATACAGAAAATTCTCAATATCTTATTTTTACCAAAGGCGCACCATTAGATGTATTGCAACATTCACGCTATTTATGGCACACAGGTGAAAAGCCGGAACTGACCCAAACCCAGCGCGAGGAAATTATCGCCGCAAATGATCAACTAGCAAGTCAAGGTTATCGTGTTCTGGGAGTAGCCACAAGTCAAGGTAGTGCAGAATTAAACCAGCCAGATGATCATTTATTGGAACAAGATTTGACTTTTTTAGGATTAGTGGCGATGATTGACCCACCGCGCCCAGAAGTTGCGGATGCGATCGCTCTTTGTCATCGTGCCGGAATTCAGGTGACAATGATTACAGGTGATTATGGGTTAACAGCAGCTGCGATCGCTCAACGCATTAATTTAGTCAACGGCAAAGCTAAAATCATTACAGGCGAACAATTAGGACATCTTTCAGATACACAATTACGGCAAATCCTCCACAAGCACAAAACTGGCTTGGTATTTGCCAGAGTCATGCCAGAACAGAAACTCAGATTAGTAGAAGCATACAAAACCCTTGGTCATATCGTCGCTGTAACTGGTGATGGTGTCAACGATGCCCCTGCTTTACGTGCTGCAAATATCGGCATCGCAATGGGAATCAGTGGTACAGATGTTGCCCGTGAAGCTGCGGATATTGTTCTCATCGATGATAATTTTGCCACTATTGTCTCCGCCATTGAACAAGGTAGGGCAGTATATCAAAATATCCGCAAATTCATGACTTATATTCTCGCCTCCAACATGGCAGAGTTTCTCCCTTTCCTGGCAATGGTGTTTCTGAAAATACCACCAGCTTTGTTAATTTTGCAAATCTTAGCCATTGACTTAGGTACAGATATGATTCCTGCACTAGCTTTAGGTGCAGAAAAACCCGAAGCCGGTTCAATGGAATTACCACCGCGCAAAAAATCCCAGCCACTCTTAGATTTACCCTTACTCCTGCGTGCTTACTGCTTTTTAGGACTCCTGGAAGGTTTAGCAGGTATGGCAGGATTTTTCTTTGTCTGGTGGACGAATGGCTATAATATTCCCCAACTACAAGCCCTCAGCCCCAGTATTCTCTCACACTCAGCCAGTGCAGCCACAATGGCGATTTATCATCAAGCCACAACCATGACCTTAGCTGTAATTGTCGCTTGCCAAGATGGTAACGTTTTTGCCTGTCGTTCCGAACGCTTTTCAATTTTGCGCTTAGGCTTTTTTAGCAACCGCTTAATTTGGGCGGGAATTGTAGTTGAATGGTGCTTAATTCTCTCAATTATTTATTCTCCTACCTTACAAACAATCTTCTCCACTGCACCTTTACAACCCTCTTACTGGCTAATCTTACTGTTATGTCCACCGTTCATCTTAATAGCCGACGAACTACGAAAGCGAATGATTGCTAAAGTCAACCATAAAAGCGATCCTGATATCTTGCACCATACTCAACACCTGTAGGATGGGCAATTCAAAAAAAAATCACAATTGTGCAATAACCAATAACAAAAATTTTCTAGCTGGAGATCACCAACGAGGTGAATCGGAATTACATCAGGACTTACGCACAAAAATTTTCTGCGGAGACTGGGTGTAAGGGTTAAAGGGTGTGGGGTGTAAGAGTTTTGGACACATACACCCCTATACCCTTCCCAAAACCCTTGGTTTTTCGTCTCACTGCGTAAGTCCTATTACATTAATAAAATAGCCAAAATTATTTTGTTTAATTCCCACATTTTTGTAGGGTTTATTTTCGGCAATAAAATTAATTTATAGTAATGCCAGCATATTGTTTAAAGCATACACTACACTATCTTTATTATTTTTTATATATTCACAACAAAGTTTATACCATACACTATTTTTTTTAGCAAGTACAAATTTTCTCAGTGTACTGACATCCCTAATGTATGTTGTTTTGATTAAAAAAATATTTAAAGTTAAAAAATTGCGTAGATTACTGAGATGATATTTTAGAGACTATTGTTCCCTACATTTATTTATACTTTCTTGACTCGCTTAGATTCGCTGAATCTAATTTTGCGGAGCCTTTCAATGTCTTTCACTAATGACCTATTGCAAGCTTTCAAGTCAACATTACCAGACAACAATGTAAATGTCGTAGTCGCTTTTCCAGGTTCTGGTGGTGATGGGCCAAGCTACGTGGATCTCACAATCAGCAACGGTAATTTTCTCAATGGACTATATGACACCTATTGCATTGATGCCAATCAAACTATAGTTCCGGGGCAAACCTACCAAGCGCAAGTTTATTCTAGTTATGATGACCCGTTACCCACAGGGATCATTGATAAACCCGAAAACCTAGATGAGATCAACTGGCTAATCAATCAAAAATTTGTCGGACAAATATCTTCTGGAGGTTTCGGTGCCTATACTTCCGGCGATTTACAGGTAGCTATCTGGACTCTACTGGAGAACAGCTTTTCTTCCGGGATATTAAGTACAGTAGGGGCATACAATCAAAATCGAGTCACTCAGCTGGTTAATGCAGCCCTTCAAAATGGCGCAGGCTTTGTACCGGGCATTAGCCAAAATGGCACACCTCAAGATATTGCAATTATTGTTGTTCCTGTTAACCAAGCTGGAACTAATATTGCACAAACTACGATTAATATCCTCAAGACGGCAGCTTTAGGTGATTTTGTCTGGGAAGACCTCAATGCCAATGGCGTTCAGGATGCCAATGAAGCGGGTGTGGCAGGTGTTACTGTTACCCTCACTGGTGGCGGCAAAGATGGTGTAATTGGTACAGCAGATGACACTACTGTCGCTACAACCACCGATGCCAATGGTTCTTATCTATTTCCACTTCTTGTGCCTGGTGTAGAGTACAAAGTTACCTTTAGCAACCTACCAACAGGTTTTGTCTTTACACAGTCCAATCAAGGTAATGATACAACCGATTCTGATGCTGACCCACTCACAGGTCAGACACAAATCATCAAGCTAAATCCAAATGAGTTCAATCGCACTATTGATGCAGGTATCTATAGAAAAGCCAGTTTAGGAGACTTCGTATTTAACGATGCCAACAACAACGGCATTCAAGATACAGGCGAAGTTGGAGTTGGTGGAGTCACAGTTCAACTCATCAACCCAACAAACGGTAGTGTCATCGCCACAACCACAACAGATAGTAGTGGTGGCTATCAATTTAGTGGCTTAACCCCAGGAGACTACCAAGTTAGATTTACAGCCCCCACAGGTTATAGTTTCTCCCCAGCCAACCAAGGCAGTAATGACGCATTAGACAGCGATGCCAACACCAGCACAGGTTTAACCCAAACAGTCACCCTAACATCAGGAGAATTCAACGGCACATTAGATGCAGGCTTAGTCGCCCTAGCCAGTTTGGGGAATTTCGTCTTTGAAGACAGCAATGCCAACGGCATTCAAGATGCCGGGGAAGCAGGAATTGGCAATGCCACAGTCAACCTGTTGAATGCCGCCGGGAATATCATCGCCACAACCACAACCGATGGTAATGGACTGTACTCATTCACCAACCTGCAACCAGGAGATTACAAAGTCCAATTTGTACAACCCACAGGCTTCAACGGTATTAGTCCGCAGAATGTAGGTGGAAATGATGCCATTGATAGTGATGGGTTAGTCTCGGATACAGTCAACCTGTCACCAGGAGAAAATGACACCACAGTTGATGCTGGGTTCTACAAAACGGCAGCATTAGGAGACTTCGTATTTAACGATGCCAACAACAACGGCATTCAAGATACAGGCGAAGTCGGAGTTGGTGGAGTCACAGTTCAACTCATCAACCCAACAAACGGCAGTGTCATCGCCACAACCACAACAGATAGTAGTGGTGGCTATCAATTTAGTGGCTTAACCCCAGGAGACTACCAAGTTAGATTTACAGCCCCCACAGGTTATAGTTTCTCCCCAGCCAACCAAGGCAATGATGACGCATTAGACAGTGATGCCAACACCAGCACAGGTTTAACCCAAACAGTCACCCTGACATCAGGAGAATTCAACGGCACATTAGATGCAGGCTTAGTCGCCCTAGCCAGTTTGGGGAACTTTGTCTTTGAAGACAGCAATGCCAACGGCATTCAAGATGCCGGAGAAGCAGGAATTGGCAATGCCACAGTCAACCTGTTGAATGCCGCCGGGAATATCATCGCCACAACCACAACCGATGGTAATGGACTGTACTCATTCACCAACCTGCAACCAGGAGATTACAAAGTCCAATTTGTACAACCCACAGGCTTCAACGGTATTAGTCCGCAGAATGTAGGTGGAAATGATGCCATTGATAGTGATGGGTTAGTCTCGGATACAGTCAACCTGTCACCAGGAGAAAATGACACCACAGTTGATGCTGGGTTCTACAAAACGGCAGCATTAGGAGACTTCGTATTTAACGATGCCAACAACAACGGCATTCAAGATACAGGCGAAGTTGGAGTTGGTGGGGTAACTGTTACCCTGACTGGTGGAGGTGCAGATGGCATTATCAATGGTATTGGCGATACGACTGTTACCACAACTACTAATGCCAGTGGCAATTACAATTTTGCCGGATTGACACCTGGTCAACAATATCGAGTGGGATTCTCTGGTCTACCCGCAGGATTTCAGTTTACTCAAGCTAATGTGGGTGCTAATGATGCTGTAGATTCTGATGCTAATCCCAGCACTGGCCAAACTCAGATTGTCACCCTTGTTTCTGGTGAAAA
Source organism: Nostoc sp. FACHB-190 (assembly GCF_014696905.1). Classification (NCBI taxonomy): domain Bacteria; kingdom Bacillati; phylum Cyanobacteriota; class Cyanophyceae; order Nostocales; family Nostocaceae; genus Nostoc; species Nostoc sp. FACHB-190. Next base: position 185,078 of record NZ_JACJQW010000011.1, on the reverse strand, counting down.
TAATCTGACTTTGGATGCAGGTATTTATCAAAATATCGGTGATTTGTCAATAACCAAAACAGATGGTTTAACAACTGTAATTCCAGGACAGCAGATAACCTATACCATCGTGGCGCGAAACAATGGTCTGATTACTGCTACCAATGCGCTGGTGAGTGATATCATCCCCAGCAACTTAACCAACGTCACTTGGACAAGTGTGGCCAGTGGCGGTGCAACAGATAACCAAACCAGTGGTACAGGCAACATCAATGATTACGTCACCTTGACAGCAGGTAGTAGCATTACCTACACAGTCACAGGGACTGTCGCGCCTAGCCCAGTATCCACAGGTAGTCGAACCACATTTGACTTCGATGGTAATAGTGCCTTGGATGGGACAGATGGCAATACGCGGACATTCACCAAAGATGGAATTACCGTCACAGCCAGGGCATTTAGCCGTGTGGATGGGACAAATGGTGCTTGGAGTGCGGCTTATCTGGGTAGCTATGGTGGTGGATTGGGTGTCACCGACAGTAGTGAAGGAAATGGCGGTAACAACACTCACGTCGTTGATAACGTTGGCGGAAGGGATAACTACGTCCTATTCCAGTTCTCAGAAGCAGTGGTGTTGGATCGTGCTTATCTGCAATATGTCATTCAGGACAGTGATATCTCTGTCTGGATTGGCAATTTTAGCAGTCCTCCCACGACTTTAAGCGACTCAATTCTCAGCAGTTTTGGGTTCACCGAAGTTAATGAAACTACTAGTACTAGCGATCGCTGGGCTGATGTAAACGCAGGCAACTATGTGGGTAACACCATTGTGATTGCAGCTTCGGACAAAGAGACTAGCCCAGAGGATCAGTTTAAGATTCGCCATCTTGATGTTCTCAAAGTCACGCCCGCGTCTCTGGTTAATACTGCCACGATTACTGCTCCCACTGGGTTCACTGATACTAATTCCAACAATAACAGTGCTACTGATACCAACACTATCGTTACTCCATCTACTGTCAAAGTAGGCGATCGCGTTTGGTATGATACCAATGGTAATGGAGTGCAAGATACTGGTGAGTCTGGTGTTTCTGGTGTAACTGTCAAACTCTTTAACCAAGCTGGCGCTCAAATCGGAACAACCACCACTGATGCCAACGGTCTCTACCAATTCAACGTTAACGCCAATAGCACCTATAGTGTTCAATTTGTTGAACCCACTGGTTTCAACGGATTCACCACCGCTAATGTAGGTAACGATGCAGCTGATAGTGATGTTGTTAATACCAACGGCACAACGGCTCAATTCTCTGTCGGTACAACTGATAACCTCACCATTGATGCAGGACTGATCAAAAATATTGGTGATTTGTCAATAACCAAAACAGATGGTTTAACAACTGTAATTCCAGGACAGCAGATAACCTATACCATCGTGGCGCGAAACAATGGTCTGATTACTGCTACCAATGCGCTGGTGAGTGATATCATCCCCAGCAACTTAACCAACGTCACTTGGACAAGTGTGGCCAGTGGCGGTGCAACAGATAACCAAACCAGTGGTACAGGCAACATCAATGATTACGTCACCTTGACAGCAGGTAGCAGCATTACCTACACAGTCACAGGGACTGTCGCGCCTAGCCCAGTATCCACAGGTAGTCGAACCACATTTGACTTCGATGGTAATAGTGCCTTGGATGGGACAGATGGCAATACGCGGACATTCACCAAAGATGGAATTACTGTCACAGCCAGGGCATTTAGCCGTGTGGATGGGACAAATGGTGCTTGGAGTGCGGCTTATCTGGGTAGCTATGGTGGTGGATTGGGTGTCACCGACAGTAGTGAAGGAAATGGCGGTAACAACACTCACGTCGTTGATAACGTTGGCGGAAGGGATAACTACGTCCTATTCCAATTCTCGGAAGCAGTGGTGTTGGATCAGGCTTATCTGCAATATGTCATCAAGGACAGTGATATTTCTGTCTGGATTGGGAATTTTAGCAGTCCTCCCACGACTTTAAGCGACTCAATTCTCAACAGTTTTGGGTTCTACGAAGCTAACGTTACTACTAGCACGAGCGATCGCTGGGCTGATGTGAATGCAGGCAAGTATGTTGGTAACACCATTGTGATTGCGGCTTTAGACACAGATACCAGCCCAGAGGATCAGTTCAAGATTCGCCATCTTGATGTTCTCAAAGTCACGCCCGCGTCTCTGGTTAATACTGCCACGATTACTGCTCCTACTGGGTTCACTGATACTAATTCCAACAATAACAGTGCTACTGATACTGACACAGTAATTGCTGCACCTGGTGTGCGTACCCCAGGTTTCTGGGCAAATACCGAGTGGCAGAAGTTCTGGGATGGTGTCCAAGGTAACGAGCCAACACAAAAAACACTGGCTAATTTTGCAGACAGTGACCTTCTGTTCCCTTCTTATACCAACTCCGCCCAATCTGGAAAAGTGCTTGATCCTGTGACTGGACAGTATAGTGCAGGGTTACTTATCGGTGACTACAACCGCAACGGTACAACTGATACAGGTGAGAATACCATTTTCTATACTCTCAACCAAGCACGCCAGATTGTTGATGCCTCAGCACATCCTAATGGAGATGTACGTTACGATCTTGGTCGCTCTTTAGTGGCTAGTTGGTTGAATTATCTTGCTGGCAACCCCATTGACACAGCAGCTAGTACAACCGATCAAGATGCTCGATACTATATCAACGAAGGCATCAATTGGTTGCAAGCTGTAACTCCAGACGAAAATGCTGATAAGAAGGGTGATGGCGCGTTAAATCAACTTACTGGGAGCAGTGTCAATAGCCCACGCATAGATAATTACTGGAGTCAAGGTATTTCCAGTGCATCCAATTTGCCAAGTCCCTACAACTCCAATACCAAAGTTACCTATGGTTTAGATGCTGGTAGTTTCATTACTAGCAAACTGGATGAATACAACAACGGTTTGGGGCTGGCAGATCATGTTTTCTACGGAGGAAACGCATAACTGACTAGGAGAAAAAGCATTTTGATTGGATTATTTCAATCAAAATGCTCTTGTCTCGTTGAGTCTGTAAAAGAACTTGGTACTCATTTAGAGAATTGATCTGAGCGCATTGAGCAAATGTAGCTTAGATCAATCCCTAAGCATTTTTGGAAAATGATAAGAGTTGCGAGATGTTCAACTAAGATATCTCCGCAAATACACTCCGTAATGATTTTGGAATAACCATAAATTTATAATTTGAATTTTGTTAAAAATATGAATATTGCCGACTCATTAACTCAATTTGCAGGCTCTTTGTTAGAAGAATGGACAAATACAGAAACAGATTATCCCAGAAATGCGACAATTCACGAATTATTTAGAATTCAAGTATTAAAAACACCTAACTCTGTGGCGGTTGAGTATGAACGTCAGCAAATAACTTATCAGGAACTTGAAAACAAATCAAATCAACTGGCTGATTACTTACGACAAATTGGGGTCACAACAGAAACGTTAGTGGCTTTATATTTAGACCGTTCTCCTGATGTAATTATCACTATTTTAGCTATATTAAAAGCAGGTGGAGCCTATTTACCGTTAGATACATCTGCTCCTTTAGAAAGATTAGAAATTATTCTCAAAGATGCAAATTTATCTATTCTAATCACTCAAAAAAATAAATTAAATCATCTATCTTTAATTGCAAATCATCTTCAAACTATCTGTGTTGATGAGCAAAGTAATTTAACCACCATTTCTGATGGTACTTCTTTTGATAGTGAAGTCACTGCCCAAAATTTAGCTTATGTAATGTACACATCCGGTTCAACAGGCAAACCCAAAGGCGTTTGTGTAACACATCGTGGTGTTGTGCGACTAGTTGAAAATACAAATTATGCTAATTTTAGTGCTGATGAAGTTATTTTACAGCTTGCGTCGATTGCCTTTGATGCAGCAACATTTGAGATTTGGGCTGCTTTATTAAATGGCGGTAAATTGGTGTTGATGCCAGTTAAAACACCATCCTTACAAGAAATTGGCACAGCAATCAAGCAATATAATGTTACTACATTATGGTTAACAGCAGGATTATTTAATTTAATAGTGGAAGAACAGATAGAAAATCTAAAATCCCTACGCCAACTTTTAGCAGGAGGAGATGTTTTATCAAGATATCATGTCGAGAAAGTTTTAGAAGAATTACCAGAATGTCAATTAATCAATGGCTATGGCCCTACAGAAAATACAACCTTTACCTGTTGCCATAAAATTACTGTTAATGATTTGCAAAAAGACTCAATTCCTATTGGTCGTCCCATTGCTAATACCCAAGTTTATATACTTGATGATGGTTTACAAGTAGTTCCCATTGGTATTCCAGGAGAACTTTATATTGGGGGTGATGGGTTAGCGAGGGGTTATTTGAATAGACCAGATTTAACCGCAGAAAAATTTATTCAAAATCCTGTTAGTGATGACCCAGACAGTCGTCTTTATAAAACAGGCGATCGCGCTCGCTGGCTACCTGATGGCACAATAGAGTTTTTGGGTAGAATTGATTTTCAAGTCAAAATTCGAGGCTTCCGGGTGGAACTGGGTGAAATTGAGGCAGTTATGGCACAACACCCATCTGTGCGATCGGTTGTTGTACTCGCCCAGGAAGACCGTCCAGGAGACAAGCGATTAGTAGCATATTTTACTCAAGAAGCAAACATTGGTGCAGTAAATTCTAGTGAATTACGCCATTTTCTCCAACAGAAATTGCCAAATTATATGATTCCATCGGCTTTTATTTTGTTGGATCAGTTACCTCTGAATGCTAATGGTAAGGTGGATCGAAACGCCCTACCTAGTATGGAGAATCTCTGCATAGATATAGATAGCAATGTTGTGTTACCTCGAACTCAAACAGAGAAAACACTAGCGAAAATTTGGTCAGAGGTTTTAGGGTTTCCAGTTGGAATCTATCAACCATTCTTAGAAGTAGGTGGACACTCTCTTCATGCTACTCAGATTGTTTCTCGCGTGCGGGACTGTTTTAGAGTAGATTTACCTGTTTCCGCAGTCCTAGAAGCATCTACAATTTTTGAGTTGAGTCAACAGATTGAATCAGCACATCAGCAAACAGACTCTCTAGAGAGTGTTCCTGAATGGCCAGTAATTTCAGATAAAAATAACCTACCTTTGTCGTTATATCAAGAACGATTATGGTTGTTAGAGCAAAAATCTGGTCTTAGACCGATTTATAACCTACCAATAATGTTGCGGCTGACAGGAACTTTGGATATTGCGAGTTTGGAACAGGCAATTAACACAATTATTCAAAGACATGAATCGTTGCGAACTACCTTTCCCATTGTGGAAGGGCTACCTGTTCAACACATTGCTGCTGAATTGAAGATTTCCATTCTCGTCCAACAAATTGAAAACTACGAAGAAAGGGAAATTCAAAGTTTAGTCGATGCAGAAGCCAGACAGACATTTGACCTTACACAAGAGCCACCCATCCGGGCGCGATTACTGCAATTGACCGAGAAAGATTATATATTGATGATCACGATACATCATATTGCTGCCGATGGCTGGTCATTGGGAATTTTTAACCAGGAATTATCAGTTCTCTATAAAGCTTATACACAAAAATCTCCGTCTCCTCTGGCTCCACCGTTATGGCAATACAGTGATTTTAGCCTTTGGCATCGGCGATGGTTTCAGCAGCCAGAGGTATATACACCTTTAGTAGAGTACTGGAGTCGTAAACTAGCGGCTGCGCCTCCCTTGCTGCAATTACCAAGCGATCGCCCTCGTCCTCAATTACAATCTTTTTCAGGGCATATCCAATCATTTCACCTTGACTCAGAGCTAACGCAGCAACTAACACACCTCAGTCAAAAATCTGGATCTACCCTCTTCATGACACTGTTAACTGGTTTTGCAATTTTACTGCATTCCTACAGTGGTCAAAAAGATATAGTGATTGGTTCAGCAACAGCCAACCGCAACCATACTAAAATTGAATCTATCATCGGCTGCTTCTCCAATATTATGCCGCTTTGCATCAGTATAGTTGGGAACCCCTCTTTCCTGAACTTGATCAAGCAGGTACGGCAAATCACTTTAGAAGCCTATCCATATCAAGATTTTCCCGTTGAGCAGTTGTTATCTAATCTACAATCCAGCAGAGATTTAAGTTACTCACCTTGGTATCAGGTGATATTCAATCTGCTGAATGTACCTATGAACAATCTAGAGTTGACTGGATTGGATATAGAGTCAATACCAGTTGAAAAAGGTACGGCTATATGTGATTTGTCGGTGTTGATGTGGGAAACACCTCTAGGATTGGAAGGCATATTTGAATATAATACTGAACTGTTTGATGCTGCCACAATTGAACAGTTAATCCAGAATTTTCAGATTTTGCTACAAGAACTAGTAGCCAATCCAGACCAGAATATTTTGTCATTGCCAATATTGACTCAAGATCAAAAATATTGGCAACAACAGAAAGATAAACTCCATGCTTTCAAAATCCAACCAAGCCAACAACTTTCCCAAGTTACTCAGTCTGCGCCTCAAGATGAGTTAGAACAGCAATTAATTAAAATCTGGAAAAAAGTTTTAGGTGTTTCATCTATCGGTATTGATGATAACTTCTTTCATTTAGGAGGACATTCTTTATTAGCATTGCGTTTATTTGCCGAAATTGAAAAGACTTTGGACAAAAAACTACCCCTAGCCACACTGTTTCAAGTACCAACAATTAGAGAATTGGCTGAGGTGATGCGTCAGACACAAACTGTAGAATCATCTTTCTCTTTCAGTTCTCCTATGTTGAACCAAGAGGATTATCGCAAACTTATAGCAATCACTGCTGGCCGTCAGGGAGAAAAACCTAGACCTGAGTCCTTAATTACCAGTCTCAATCATCAAGGTAATAAACAACCATTTTTCTTCTGTGCTAGCAGTTTAAATGAAGTGTTACCACTTTCTCAACACCTAGGGAAAGAACAACCAATTCATTTTATAGAATCAGGATTATCTGCATTTGGATATCAAAATAAACAAGAAAATATCAAAGCAATTGCATCACATCATATTCATGATATTCTCGCCTTACAACCAAATGATGACTATATTATAGGTGGTTATTCTTATGGTTGTTTAGTAGCTTATGAAATTGCTAAACAACTAGAAATTCTTGGGAAAAAAGTATCTATTTTAATAATCATAGACTTTCCTGCTTATAATCATAGATTGTATTACTATGCTAACCAAGTTTTTCCAGCTATTCGGCAGATAAGAAAGTTCTTTCAAAAGAATTATCAATATTTAGGGAAAAATTCAACAAAGAATTTAGTTTCACCTATGAATATTTACCAACAGCTTTATATTAGCCAACAAGACTACTCTGGTAAGATTCACCTTTTTCTATCTAGTGAATTTGTATATTTATCTCATAAAATGTTACGCTTTCTTTTCCCTCGATTTGGGTGGAAGAAGCAAAAAATAGCACAAATTTATCACCTACCAGGAAATCACTTCAGTTTGCTCCAAGAACCTCATGTGCAGGTTTTAGCAGATAGATTAAATTTGTTGTTTGACAAGAAAAACTCCTAATTTTAGGAGTCAGAAAAGAGAAAATTTGCTTACTCTTTGCGCCTTTGGGGGAGAATTAAATAATATTCCGCAAACCATTAACTAATCTTTCTATCCCTGCTTTGGCTGTATTTTCTTGTAACGCCCCATAAGCAACTCGCAAATAGCAGCCATTTTCCATCCCAAAGGTTGTCCCAGGAATTACCGCAACTTTGTGTTCTTGAATTAATCTTTTTACCAACTCAAACGCATTGATATGAGTATGCACTTTCAGGAAGAAATAAAACGCACCATCGGCTTGAGCAATAGTACATAAACCTTGGAGATGATTGAGCGAGTCTATTACTAACTGACGTACTTGAGCGATCGCACCAATATTTTCCTTCAAATACTCATCTTTTGCCTGCAATGCGCCTAATGCGGCATACTGCGACACCACAGGCGGACAAATCAAAATTGTATCTTGAACTTTTTTGACAGCCACAAGTAAATGCTGGGGAATTACCATATAGCCAATGCGCCAACTGGCAAAACCATAGGCTTTAGAAAGGCTGTAGAGAGAAATTGTATAATCACTACTGCCAGCAAATGCCCCTGGTGAAATATGTTTGACACCGTTGTAGGTAAAATATTCGTAAGCTTCATCGCTGATGTGGTAGATATGGCGATCGCTACAAATTTGATTGACTTGGCGTAAAGCAGCTTCAGAATAGACAACCCCTGTGGGATTATTGGGGGAAATTGTGACAATAGCCTTGGTTTTTGGTGTAATTGCTGCGGCTAAGGCTTCTGGACGCAATTGGTAATTTTCATCTGTCTCTACCAACACCACACGACAACCCGCCATTGTAATAGCCATTTCATGATTGAAATAATATGGCGTATTCAGAATAATTTCATCCCCAGGCGAAGTAATTGCCAAAATCGCGTTCATAAACGCCATATTACTGCCGGCTGTCACCACAACACAGTTTTCATCAGTAATTTCAATACCGTTAAAAGCTGACAATTTTGCTGTCAATGCAGTTAATAAAGGCGGAATTCCTTCCACTGCTTGATAGAGATTATTTCTCGCTTCCCCTAAAAACTTCGGTAAAAGTTCAATTGCTTCTGGTGGTGGACTGTAGGAGACTACACCCTGTCCGAGAGAAATGGTTCCCGGAGAATTTTTAATCAGTTCCCCAACCACAGGAATTATTGGCGACTGAACCGCCTGCATCCGAGAAATCAATTTGTCATCAGTCATGTATGAGTTCCCATCACCCCATCTCTCTCATCTTGACAGGTGTAGGTTATTAAAGTTAATAGGTTTTGGAAAAACCAGGATAATGAACAAAGCGTTTGTGGAAAATCAGCGCCGCAAAATTAACTACCAAACAAGTAATTGCTAGAGATAACAATATATAAGTAGGAGCCATCACAACACCAACCACAAACCAGCTATATACATGAAGTACCATGACTAGAGCAAAAATAATGGCAATTCCTACAACTGGCTGCAATTGAGATGTTGGTCTACGTAAAACCGTCAAGATAATGGTTAATAATGTAGCAATTAAGTTAGCTGGTACAAGAAAGGCACAAATACCAATACAATTGGTACGAGAAAATTCGGCTAAGGTATGAAAATCAAGCATGTATAGTTATGCACTTTAGTATTAACATTTTAAATAAACAAACTAAACATATTTTTATCTATATTCAACTAAACACTAGCATCAACATAAAGTAAATACTCCGCAAATGTAACATAAATTAAACTATAGAAAATCTAATTAATTCTTAAGAAGTTTCTCGTGCTTAGATCCCCGACTTCTCAAAGAAGTCGGGGATCTGTTAAGCTACTAGTAAAATGAGTTTATTAATATTAAAAAATCGCAATAATTGAGGTGGGGATAACCCACCTAAAGTTTATTAACCAGGCAAAATTACTGTATCAATGACATGAATTATGCCATTGTCAGCATCGATATCTGCCGCTAAGACAGTAGCGTTTTTGATTTCAAATCCCTCAGAACAATCTATTTTAATGATTGAGCCTTCTACAGAAGTAACTGTACCTAGTTTTGCTAACTCAGCCTGAGACAACTTACCAGCCACAACGTGATATTTTAGAATTCTGGTCAACTGGGGAATATTCTGCACCAGAGTTTGGATTGTTCCTGGTGGTAACTTGGCAAAAGCATCATCTGTAGGTGCAAAGACTGTAAATGGCCCTGGACTTTTTAATGTTTCGACTAAACCAGCCGCTTGTACAGCAGTTACCAAGGTTTTAAAAGCGTCATTACTAACCGCAATATCAACAATATCAGCCATATTTTTTACCTATTCACTGATAAAAATTTTAAATTATATTAAAGCGATTTAATTTTTTTGACGAAAGTTACAGTTATAAAATTACAATATCATAGGCAAAAGTCTATCTAATTAATAGTTATTAATTATCTTGGGAGCAGCAATGGGCGATCGCAAGTATGCCATCATCGGAACAGGTGCATTAGGCGGGTTTTACGGTGCAAAACTACAAAAAGCGGGTTTAGATGTTCATTTTTTACTCAAAAGTGACTACGAACACGTCAATCAACATGGTTTAATCATCGAATCGAAAGATGGCGACTTTACCTTACCCCAAGTTAACGCCTATAACGATGCGGACAAGATGCCACCATGTGATGTAGTGATAGTTGCCCTCAAAACAACCCAAAATTATTTATTACCAAAATTATTACCACCTGTAATTAAAAATAATGGTGTGGTATTAGTATTACAAAATGGATTAGACATAGAACTAGAAATTTCTCAGATTGTGAGTAATGTCAACATTATTGGTGGCTTATGTTTTTTATGTTCCAATAAGGTCGGACAAGGACATATTCGGCATGTAGATTATGGACAAATAGTTTTGGGTGAATACAGCCATAACTATGAATCTGCGGGAATTACTAATATAATGCAGCAAATTGCCAACGACTTTCAAAATGCTGGTATAGCAATAGAATTAACAAAAGATTTACTCTTAGCGCGTTGGCAAAAATTAGTCTGGAATATTCCCTACAATGGTTTATCTGTGGTTTTGAATGCCAGAACTGATGAATTAATGGCAGATCCCTACACTCGTCAATTAGTTGAGCAATTAATGTATGAAGTAGCCGCAGGTGCAAAAAGTACCGGACGGATAATTGCTGATAGCTTCATTCAAAAAATGCTAGATTACACAGTCAAGATGAAGCCTTACCGCACCAGCATGAAAATTGACTATGATGAACAACGTCCTTTAGAAGTAGAAGCAATTATTGGAAATTCCCTACGTAAAGCCCAAGCCGCAGGTGTGTTTTTACCACAAATTAACTGCTTGTACAATCAGTTAAAATTTTTAGATAACAGGAATAAACGCTAATTTTAGAGCAACGTATCTGTAGAGTGGGCATTTACTACTATGTTCTTGCTGAATTGCAAGTTTTACAGAAAATGCCCGCCTATAGCAATCCTATCTGAGTTGTGAAAAAGTATTCTTTTTAACGAACCGCAAAGGGCGCAAAGGACACAAAGAAAGAGAAAGAGGAAAAGAAAGAGAATTTCACGAACGATTTAGGATTGCTATATGTATAGTTCAGAAATAAAATCCGATCACCTGTATTCAACTAGCTCTTAAAATCTCAAACCCACCCCACCTTGCACAGCCAACGCCGTACCACCGCCATCACGATAAGCATCAAAGGCAATAATCGCATTGCCAAAAATTACCGTATTGCTATTGGGAACAACGTAATCAATTCCTGGCTGTAAAGCAAAACTAATTTTATTTCCTACCGGAGAAGGACTATCACCACCAGTTAACACTAAGCCTGCGCCTAAATAAGCATCTGTTTGCCAGTTGAGAGGCAAGTCATAAGATACAGTAGGGACAACAGCCGTGTTCTGACCAATTAATGCTTGAGCGCGAAAAGAAACTGGCGCTTCTAAAAGTTTGTAACGAAAAGCCACAACTCCGCCGATTTGAATACCATCAGTTAACCCAACAGTGGGGCCGACACCCACATAGCTACCATAAGCAACTTGAGCCTGGGCTGGTTGATAATCAATCAGCAAGCTGAAAACTGCACTAGCCGCTATCAATGAACTTAAATTAGGTAGATACTTCATCACCCGACTCCTCACACCATAATTTGAATGTTTTCATGTATCATTTGTGATTTAGTGAGGAGGTAGGATTAAGTATTTTCCTGACTCCCCATTTAAATTTTACGGGCAACGGGGATGAATGCCACCTTGGGTACAAATGTAAGCTAATTGCTTGGCATCTAGGTTTTTCGCTTGAGAAAAATCAACACCTTTAACTACAGCCGATACTGTACCAGTATCAGGTGTTTCCACAAATTGATCTGCGGGGTCTTGTTTGCTTGGTGCAATAATTGTGTCTTTAAAATCTGCGCCTGCGACATTTGCACCGCGTAAATCGACAAAACTCAAATCAGCGTTGCGTAAGTTAGCATTTTCTAATTGGGCGGAACGTAAAACTGCGCCAGTCATCCGGCTAGTACTCAGGTTAGCATTGCTGAGATTGGCATGATCTAAATAAGCGCCAGATAAATCTGCACCTTGCCAATCAGTTTTGGTTAAGTTGGCAAATGATAATTGTGTCCCGATCGCAATTACTCTACCCAAGCGAGCCGCATAAAGATTAGCTTCGTTTAATTTAGCATCACCTAAATCTGCTCCAGTCAAGCTGGTATTTTCTAAAACTGCATTCCGCAAGTCAGCCCCCACCAGTTGGGCGCTGCTGAGATTTGCCCCAATTAAACGCGCACTTTCTAAATTAGCGCGGTTGAGAGTTGCCCGACTTAAATCACTACCAGTCAATAACACCCGGCTGAGGTTAGCATCGGTGAGATTGGCTTGTTTCATTTGGACTTGCGTTAAATCGGCGATCGCATCATCATAAGTATCCCAGCGACCATCTTCACCCATACTCCGAAAACGGCTACCTTTAAAACTCGCTTGGTTGAGATCAGCCGCTTTTAATTTCAGTCCTGACAAATCAATGTTTTCTAACACCAAATTAAACAAAGGACTGCCATTTGTACTGGTTTGGCTTAACGTAGTGCGAGTCAAGTCAAGACCATTGATTTTGCCACTATATACATTCAAAATCTTATTGATGGTTTGCTGGTTGATTTGTAGCCGCTTTTGCCATGATTCGCGTTCTTGGGGTGCAGCTGATTGCAGTTCGTTAGCCAGAAACTGGTTTTTATTTTTCAACTCTGGGATAGCGGGAATACCCACATTTGTTAAAGCTTGCTGAATGGAATTCAACAGCACTGGGTTAGTTTCATTCACCAACAAATCAGCCAAAAATTGAATCGACTGGGAATCATTTAGACCACCCATCGCCAGAATTGCACTTTGGCGTTCTTCTAAACTAGCGCCAGAGTTGGGACTTAATTGTTTAACAAATTCCAAAAACTTCTGACTGTTAATTTGTGAAGTTTCTCGCTGAGTTTGCTGTTTTTGAATATAAACTTGTGTCCCAATTAAAGCCGCGAGTACCGCACTCATACTTGCTAGGGTGACTGCAAACAAAGCGAGGTTGGAGTTTTGCTGCATCCGCCGCCACAATGTTGGCAATTTGGCATCTGTGGCTGACACGGGTGCGAGACTGACTTCCGTTGCATTTGGGGCTTCTGGTTCACCAGTTTTCACCAATGCACTCCGCCCATTTTGACGTTTAGCATCAATGGTTTCTGTACCTGCTAACCAATCATGTAAGGCGCGACGACCTTGGCGAGAGGATAAAGCTACACTTTCGCCTAACACCATCAATACTGCCAAAAAAGTAAACAGTCCCAAATTCGGAAAGGCAAAACTATAGCGCCAGAGGATGTAAGCAATCGAAACTGGTACAGACAAGCGACCAATACCTTCCCTAGCGATCGCTGCGCCTAAACCTGGGGCTTTACCTTGGTCATTCACCACCCGCACACCAAACCAGCGTTTTGGTAAAGTACTCCCAGTTTTTGCAAGTAAGTACAATTGCCACCAAGATAAAGTGACAGGTGCAATTAAAGCCAACATCCATAAATAATTAGTCGGCCAGGCGACATTGGGAATACCGTAACTAACAGGTAAAGCCAAAGGCCTGGCGATCGCTCTTTCTGTGACAACTAATACAGGGTTGAGTGGTACACGGTTGAGGTCACTCCTGGAATTGGCATAAGCTCCCAATCCAAACGGAATTAACCCACTCACAACCACTAGGCTAATTTCTGCTGTCCAAGCCGCCAAACGTCGAGTTACTAACGGTAATGAATTGGTTTGTGTTGGTGCATTTGAATGACTAGGTTGACTATCATTTCTCCTCACAATTGGTGTCGCCATTGAATAATTCCCTTTAAATTTAATAGTTGCGCCATAACTGGCGTGATTAATATAGAGTGCTATGGCTTATTGGAAAAGCTATCAGCGACAAAAAATTTGTATCCAAGATACACTAACCCTGCCAACACCGCCAGACTAATTGCAGAGGTCACAAGTTTTAGTACTGCTTGCAACACCGCTAAACCCATTAGCACCGTAACACCCATAACTACTAACTTTCCCGTCCCAGATAAACTTTGAAACCAAAGTTGCGAACGAGTAAAATACTGTTTAAAGTTGAGAAAATAAGACCGAGACTGCTGTCTGGCTGCTGTTTTTTTCGCTTCTACACTCTCAGCATTAATTTCTGCTTCTAGCTTTTGTAGGCGTTGTTGCCAATCTTCTTCCGGTTGAGGGTTCATAAATCTTGTCTACCTCTGCTAAAACACTTGTTCAACAGGTGAGCAATCATATCCGAAATTTTTCCGGTTGTGTTTGTGATTTTAACGAATGTTTGATTTTATCAAGGGTGATAATGCCTAAAAATAAGAATTTTTGACGCTATGAACGAATGACTTCATCTCTTTTTTATATTTAGCCATATAGACATACAAGATTAGCAATAAAATTTTATACTTCGTTTTAGGAACACTGAGGGATTGCTATCGTCTCTTAATTCAGACTATTTATATCAATAATCGCTCTACAAATAGTCGGGAGCATAAAAGAATATGAAAACTCTGAGGCTATGGCAAATTGTTCCCGTCGCTGTTGTACTGAGTATGGGAATTATCCAGCCTAACTTGGCAGAAGCACCATCAATTCCAATTCCCGCCAAACTCAAATCAGACCCCCTAGTGTTAACAGGTAAGTCTGGAGGAACTGTCCAAAGTAACTGCGGAAATATTTCTACTGTCCCTAGTCAAATTATTCAAGTCACAGAGTCAATGCCTTATATGCGCTTAACTGTTGACAGTCCTGGACAGCCAACATTACTCATTGACGGCCCTAGCGGACGCTTTTGTGTGTTAGCAGATAACTACTCCCAAAGCAAGCCAGAGTTATCCGGTTACTGGCAAGCTGGCAAGTACTTACTGTATGTAGGGCAATTATCTCCAGAGCAGCATAACTACACTCTTTCAATTTCGCAACAAAAAAAGCCTAGATAACTAGGACTTACGCACAAAAACGAGCAATTAAGGGTTTTGGCAAAGGTGTAGGGGTGTATGTATCTAAAACCCTTACACCAAACACCCCTACACCCAGTTTTTATCGACTACTTTCCTAAATCTAGATATAGTACATCAGGTCTTTCTGCTTGTGGATATTTCGCCGTTCGCACAAATCTTGTAGCGTATTTTGTTGTAAAACAGCATTGGCAGCTTGACAAGCTTCTTGCCAAACTTCCTGAATTACCTGAGTTTCTGTGTTTTGAGCATTTTGACTGGATGCTGGAGCGATCGCATCCAATCCTTCAATACAAGTAATACAATCTAATATAGTAATTTTACGTGGGTCGCGTGCCAAAACATATCCACCTTTCGCGCCGCGAATACTCTTAATGATTCCTCCACGCCTCAAAGTTGCCAGTAATTGTTCTAGATAACGAATTGGTATATTTTGTAACTCTGCCATCTGTCGAATTTGCAAAGACTCACCACTGGAGTAGCAAGATGCCAACTCCAACAGAGCTAAAAGAGCATATTCCGATTTGTTAGAGATTTCCACAGGCGTAAGATTTTTAAATTCACACCTCAAGCTTTTCAAGTTGTTGACTTTACTTGACTCAGTTCATCCTGAGCAAAACTGATCACACAACTTTGATATTTAAAGGCTTAATCTCACTGTAAATCAGCTTTATCAATAAGAGCAATTGTTTTTATTTTTCATTTCAATAAAAATAAATAATTGATAATTGTCAGCGACAAATCCGCAAAACGTCCAATCTTCTTATTTTTGGCTGATTGCTGCTGGGAACCCTTTCAATTTTGATAAAATACTGCTATAATAGTTAATCGTGGATGCGGCGACATAGCCAAGTGGTAAGGCAGAGGTCTGCAAAACCTTTATCCCCCGGTTCAAATCCGGGTGTCGCCTTTCAAGAATATCAACATTACAGGGCTTTCAAGCCCTTTTTTGTTTAGGGTTAAAGGTTTGATTTTCAAAGCCTTCAACAATTTTTGGGGTTATTTTGGGTAGTTTGGGGAAACAACTGGGGTAAAACTGGGGTAAAAATGTAAGGCAAAGGTTTTTACCCCAATCAAGATTTCTGGGGTAAAGCTGGGGTAAAGTAAAAGGATAAAGGTGTTTACCCCAGTCAATTAGCTTATGGAATCTCAAAAATCTCAAAGTATTGCCCCTAGACGTTCAGTGCAGATAAAGAACTCTAACGGCAGTCTCCAATTAGTTTTTTCCCACCCTATTATTACGCCGACGGGAGAGCTAAAAACCAAGCGTTTCTACCTTTCGACGGGACAATATGATACGCCTTTAGGAAGACATCAGGCATCGACTTTAGCGGCAAAAATCCAGAGGGATATTGATTATGGTGAGTTTGATGCCAGTTTGGTTAAGTACAAACCAGCAGCATCATTAACTACTGTTACCCCAATCACCTCAGTTACCCCTCAATTTGACTTGGGAGAATTATGGGAAAAATACACTGAGTTTAAAAAACCACAAGTTAGCCCTTCGACTTACGCTGTTGATTATCGAAAGTACCGCAATCACATCGCTAGTTTACCAACTAAAAATTTGGATGATGCGATCACAATTCGAGACTATTTGGTACAAAATCTTAGTGCTAATGCAGCTAAACGTACTCTGACAAATATTAATGCTTGTTGTGATTGGGCGCTTAAGAGCCAACTGATTGAATCTAATCCCTTCCAAAATATGGCAAAAGATATTCAGACACCGAAATCAGAATCGGTTGAATATGAAATCAATCCCTTCACTAGAGAAGAACGCGACATTATAATTAAAGCTTTTGAGGAAAGTAAACTCTACAGTTACTACGCTCCTTTAGTAAAATTTTTGTTTTTTACTGGTTGCAGACCATCAGAAGCGATCGCCCTTCAATGGAAGCATATCAGTGAGAGATACATCACATTTGAGCAAGCAATCACAATCAGTACTAAAGGGTTAGCCCTCAAAAATGGATTAAAGACTCAAAATCAAAGACGTTTTCCGATTAATAGTCAGCAACGTGAAATTTTAGACTCCATCAGACCAGAAAATTGCAACCTAGATGACTTTATCTTTAGAAGCAAAAAAGGTGGCATAGTAGACTTTGGAGATTTTCTCAATCATGCTTGGAAAGGTTACAAAAATCATCGTGGTACCCACATAGATGGAATCGTAACTCAACTTGTAAAACAGGGTGTAGTAAGCGAATATCGCAAACCTTACCAATGCAGACACACTTTTATTACTCTTTGCCTAGAAGCTGATATTGATGCGAAAGACGTAGGAAGGTGGGTGGGCAACTCTCCAGAAATTATTTACAAGCATTACGCAGGTAATAAACGTAACCTACAAGTACCAGAGATATAAGCTTAATTCTATCGCTTCCCTTAGACTGAAACACCTACTCATGTTTTTTTCAGAACTTTCAAAACCAGATTTTTGTCAGGAACACAGCTTATAATTATTTGGTATTTACCATTAAAGTTCATAACGGTAGCGATAGAGCTAAAAATATTAGTAATATAAAAAATTAATTTTTTACATAGAGATGCGTATCTAAATCAAAGATTGTTATTTTGCTGCCAGCTTTTTTCTAAGACACAACTCAGCTTCCAACTGAGCAATAAGAATCTCAGCCTTCTTTAATTCCATTTCTAATTCGCTAATAGAAAGCCCTCCATTTTTGGTTCTTTCTAACTCCTCAATACGTCGCAGCCCTGCTTTATAAATAATAGAGTGTGAATTGTCAGTCCAATACTTTTGATAAGTTTGGGTATGTTCATCTAAAGTATGACCCATCCATTTTGCTAATTCATGGCTATCTAATCCTAATTCACGTCCCCGAATGGCATAGCGGTGCCGCAAGTCATAAGCTCGAAAGTTTATTCCTTTAGTTTTTAATCTCTCGCCAAATCGATCAGCAAATGTTCGGATTTTTGTCTGAAAAAGCTCTCTAGATTCATCTATATATTTTGTTTTGGGTTTAACGATGTCAAAATGCTCTACCCACTTATAGGGAAGTGGGTATACAACTCTGGAACCAGTCTTGGTTCCCCCCGTAATCTCTTCATTAATGTATAAACGGTAATCAGTAGCTCGGTGAAAAGACTTCTCATAATCTATTGCTAATACTTCATGAGGTCTTAAACCGTAAGTAGCAATCACTGCCATGATCCAACCCCAAGACTCTCCATTACCTTTATGACTGCAAGTAGAATTTTCAACTTGGATTTTTTGCCATCCTATTATAATTTCTGCATCTGTTGGTAAGTTCCTCTCTTGTGGTTGGTAGCCCTTAGCTATACCGGATTCAAATTCATAGTTAAACTTGAAACACTTGAGGAAGACTCTTAAAGAAGATACTGTATCTTTTCTTAAATGAGTGCCAGCATCAGTTAATTCTATTGCTTTGTCAATATATTTCTTGGTTAAGCAAAAGTTGAAATTATTTTTAAAATTGAAAGCTCTAGTGACTACTTCTTGATGATGATTAAATGTGCGCTGAGATTGTTTGGTTTTTTTACGTGTCCAAAAATATCTAGTTTCAAAATCTGCCAACATTTGTTTGAGAGTAAGTTGTTCAACTTGTTCCTCATCCTGAGTATTCGCAGTATTTACTTTATTTTTTGAACCAGGTAGGTATTTTTTGAGACTAGTATCAAATTCGTTGTAATCAATATCCCGTTGAACTTCTAATAGTTTTGCTTCGGCTCTAGTCCAATTGGTGGGAGTATCAGCTAATCCCAAGCTCAGATACTTGCGCTCACCTGAATACAGATATTTAGGTAGGACAATACGCAGATGTCCACCGTTTGATTCAATTCGAGCTTTACCTACAGTTGATGAATCAGATTTATTTCGCCAAGAAGTACGTTTTTTCAATGGTTTTAGCCTTTGTATTCAAATTGTAGCTACAAGCAACTAATCAATTAAAAATTTCTACAAATAATAAGTATATTTACTCAAAATTTTTACGGTATACCCGTAAATTTAACTGATGAGTTAGCTGCTTAATTTTAAATTATAACACTCAGTAGAGTCCATCTGATAATCGGGTAAGTATAGTAAAAATGCTTGTTTGACAAGATTTTTGGCTATTTCATGTGTTAGATTTTTTATTTTTGTATTCAATTTGTAGCAGGCTATGGAAAATTTTAGGTGATTTTTACTGGTATACGTGTGAAAAGTTCGATTAATAGGCTTTTTGGGCAAAATGAGTTTAATAAAACTGTGTATTCAATTTGTAGCGAATCAATTGTTTGCCGATGAAAAATAACAAATTAGACAATCTTAAACACCTTGAGCCAATGGGAAATGAGGCACTGGCTAAGACACCTCTGTGCGTGAAGGTTTCCCCAAAAGTGGATCTAGCTATTAAGGCAATGCCGGACAAGTCCGCTTGGTTACGAAGGGTAATTACAGAAGCTGCTGTTAAAGAAGGTATTTGCTCTGAAGAATCCTGAAAATCAATACTGGTTGCGTTCTAAAATGAGTTTCTAAGCAAGACGCTGTGAGTAATCTTTGTTTCAAGAAATAGGGCTGTATTACTACAGCCCCAGTAATGAGTTATGGTTACTGCACCACAATCGGTCTGTTTAAAATGCTCATGACTTCACCAGGATTAGGGCTGGGTAGTAAAGGACTCCAATCACCAACATCTGCATAGCCAATAACTTGGAAATGATATATTGTGCTGGTTACAGCTTTAGAAGAACCAATTAAAATATGTTTTAGTGGTTCTTTACCTTGCACAATCTGAACTTCGCTTGAACTGTTGGTTTCTGCATTCGTTTCTTCGATGCTGGATAAAAAGCTTTGGGTAATCATAATTCACCTATGTGAGGTGGAAATAGCTATGACACACAATAAAGCTCGTGTTGTCACCATGACAACTAAATAATGCACTGATGACAACTAATCATTACATTTCTTGTCTTGTTTGCGCCGTCGTTTTCTTGCCCATATCTCTCGCAGGTGGGCAGGTTCATTTTCAAATTGAATCCACAGAGCATGAATTTCTGCTAATCGCCGTTTGTCAGATTCTGAAGGTTCCCGACGATGCTCACCTTGGGAAAACCAATGCGCTACCGTGCTTTTAGAACGACCACACAATTCGGCAAGTTCTTCGTAGTTGACTGCCCAGTGTTTTAGGAACTCTTCAGGCTCCATCTTGATAGCAACCCTAGCTTTGTAAACCTCAAACACTTCCCAGTGTCGTCTAGTGGGCGTTTTGGCTGCAATCATATCGATTACTTTAAGAATGCACAGGTGACAACATATAAGTTTATCATACCGGAAATAAGCGATCGCAGATTCAATTGTCTTAGAACTATGTTTGATACCTGTTTTAGGCAGAGGCTAATACCTAATGTATAACGAGAATAATTAACTAAACTGAATGTGGCTGGGATGCTAAGAGTTTTCGGGGCGATCGCAGTTATCTACCTGTATATGGCAAAATGCTACGCTATAAACCCATGAACTATGACCGTTGAAGGTGGAGATAAGTTTACCTGTAGTGACATCCCAGAATTTGATGCTGTTATCACGAGTAGCAGAAGCAATGGTTTTACTATCGGGGCTAAATTCTATACTAACGATCGCATTGCTATTATAAAAATTCAGGAGTCAAAAGTCAGAATAATTCAGATTATTGAATAAGAATTCAGGAGCAATTCTAAATTCTGGCAAATTAGCCCATATATTCTGTTTGATAAAACCTGAATTTGATACGTCATTAACTACTTAATTTACCCTTGAGAATTCCTGCTTCCTGTTGGGGTAACTTGACTGTAAAACTCGTTCCTTCTCCTACCTTACTATCTAGATAAATTTCTCCATTATGTATTTCTAAACACTTTTTAACTACAGCTAATCCTAAACCACTACCAACAACCTTGCCTACATTATTCGCACGATGAAAAGGAAGAAATAAATGCTGTTGAAATTCTGAAGGAATACCAATACCATTATCTTTGACTTGAAAAAAGATAGTATGTGGTTCACAACTAAGAGTCAAAAAAATACTTTCTTCTGGAGATGAATATTTCATAGCATTGGAAAGCAAGTTACTCAAGATAGAGTAGAGTAATTTCTCATCTAATTTTGCATGGGTACAGTTACCTTGGCTAATAAATTTAATCGTATAATTTTGTCGATTAGCAAATTGAATATCTTCGATTAAATTAATACAAAATGCTTCTAGATCCATGAGTTCTGGATGAAACTCTAATTTACCAGCCTCTGCCCTAGTTAAAGTGAGAATATCGGTAAGTAATTGGTTCATTGACCTAGCTGAAGACTGAATCCTATATAGATTCTTGAGTTTTTTCTCTTCTGTCCACTGTTGATTACTTTGAGCTAATAACTGAGCCGAACCTAAGATAATACTCAATGGTGTCCGAAATTCATGAGATACCATCGAAAAAAATTGTAACTTTAATTCGCTAAGTTCTTTTTCTTGAGCTAAAGTCCGTTGAATAGCTTCAGCTTCCTGACGCTTTACTAATTGTTGATACAATAAAGCATAAACACCTAATAAAATCGCAAAACTCAAAAAAGTACCAAGGAGTTCAATTAACATTCGGTTATGAATATTATCTTGTGAATGCCTCACAGAAATTTGCAATAACTCTTCTTCCCTGGTTTGCATGTGAGTGAGTGTTTGGCGGATTTGATTACGATTTTGATTGCTTTGATTTACCAGATGTGCTTGAACAGCAAAAGTCGATTTACCTAATTCTTTGAGATTAATAGACTGTTTAGAAAGTTCAATTCTTTGATTAATGAGTAATTTTAGCTTGGTTAGTTGCTGCTGTTGATCAGGATCATCAGCAAGTTTTTGCTGCAACTTCTGAACTTTTATATCGAGGCTTTCCATTGCCTGATAATAACGTTTCAATTCCAATTGTTCTCCATAGAGAATATAACCCCTGCGTCCGGCTTCAGCATCAGTTAATGTAGCAAATATATCAGTAATATTTTTCATTACCTCATTTGTTTCTTTAACTTTATTACTACTTAAAATTAACTGAGTAGCGTTTTGGTAAGAAATAAGACTAACTATACCCATGAATAATAAGCATAAACTAAAGCCAGAGGCAATCCATTTTCCTTCTAGCGACAATTTCATAAACGCATAAATTAATAGTTCAAAAGTAATATTTTATTACATAAGATGTTGGTAAATATTTTAAGCATAAAGATGGAAATGAAAATTATTTTCATTTCTACCCGATTTCTACCCGATTTCTACCCGATACTTTTATTTAAAACCCTCATAATGTTAAAAACAGGACTTACACAAGAACCCTCTCGAATCTTCTTAACTTCGTGTCCTACCCTGTGGGAAGCCGCTATCGCGTCTATGCGTCCTTTGCAGTTAGTTTTTTCATGATTCTGTGTAAGTCCTGAAAAATTACAAATATAATATCTCATTAATAATTTGAAATAATCTATAAAATTACTAATCATAAAATATAAATTATTTAATATTTTTCGGAATTAAAGAAATAAATGAAAGTGATTCAATTTGTATTAATACATAGGAGGCTACAATTATTGTGTCTTCATTTAAAACCCTTGAACAGCAATCAAAAACTCAAACTTTAACTCAGTTTGAATTATTTAAAGAAATTGGTCAAGTAACGGGTAGCATCATTTTATCAACGATAATGCTATCAAGTTCTATTTTAGCTGGAGGGCTAGTCGGTTTAGCGATTAGTTTTCGGAATTTACCGGATGTGAGAAAAATCCAAAATTTTTCGCCTTCAGAAACTACTTATATGTACGATATTAAGGGTAAGCTTTTAACACGTATACATGGAGAGGCTAATCGACAAGTAGTGCCTCTGAATCAAATTTCCCCGAATTTAAAACGTGCGGTCTTAGCCAGCGAAGATAGCCATTTCTACGAACATCATGGTATTGATCCGGTTGGGATTGGACGTGCGGCTTTAGCAAACTTGACGGCTGGTGGCGTGCGAGAAGGTGGTTCTACAATCACCATGCAATTAGTCAAAAATTTATTCTTATCTCAAAAACGTGCTGTAACTCGAAAAATTGCCGAAGCTGTATTAGCAATTCGCTTAGAGCAAGTTCTGAGTAAAGGCGAAATATTAGAACTATATCTCAATCAAGTTTACTGGGGTCATAATAACTACGGTGTGCAAACAGCCGCACGTACTTACTTTAAAAAATCAGCGCAAAATTTAACTTTAGCTGAATCAGCAATGATGGCGGGTTTAATTCAAGCTCCATAAGAATTTAGCCCGTTTGTAAATATGAACTTGGCAAAACAAAAACAAAAAGAAGTTCTGGGGCGAATGTTGGAACTGAAATGGATTAGCCAGCAAGAGTATAATAATGCCCTCAAACAAAAAATTAAACTGGGTGAAATTAAGTCATTTCAAGGCAGTGCTTTGCCTTATGTTACCAATGCTGTAGCACAAGAACTGATTAAAAAATTTGGACGAGAAACACTGCTCAAAGGTGGAATGCAGGTACAAACTACGATCGACACTAGCTTTCAAATGATGGCAGAAAAAACTGTCAAGAAATGGCATCGTATTTTGGAAAGCCAAGGTTTGCGTAAGAATCAAATGGCTTTGGTGGCAATTGATCCGCGCACACATTTTATCAAGGCATTGGTGGGTGGTGTGAATTCCAAAACTAGCGAATTTAACCGAGCTACCCAAGCGCACCGTCAGCCAGGATCTTCTTTTAAACCTTTTGTTTACTATACTGCTTTTGCCAATGGGAAATTTACGCCCAACAGCACAATCTTAGATACTCCGGTGAGCTACCGTGATGGTAATGGTTGGTATTATCCCCGCAACTATGATAATAGCTTTATGGGAGCAATACCAATTCGTACGGCTTTGGCTTTATCGCGTAATATCCCGGCAATCAAGCTTGGTAAAGCTGTGGGGATGAATAAAGTAATTGACACTTGCCGGACTTTGGGAATTATGAGTCCGATGGAACCTGTGACTTCCTTACCTTTAGGTGCAATTGGTGTCACCCCACTAGAGATGGCTAGTGCTTATGCCACCCTGGCGAATTATGGCTGGCAATCACCTGCGACAATGATTGCTAGGATTTCTGATAGTAGTGGCAATGTGTTGGTGGATCATACACCTAAACCAAAGCTAGTACTTGACCCTTGGGCTTCAGCAGCAACTTTAGATGTGATGCAAACAGTTGTTCAAGAGGGAACTGGTAGAGGTGCAAATATCGGCCGTCCAGTTGCTGGGAAAACGGGTACAACTTCTTCAGAAAAAGATATTTGGTTTATTGGGACTGTACCGCAGTTAACAACTGCTATTTGGATAGGTAGGGATGATAATCGACAATTATCTGGCCACGCGACTGGCGGAGGTATGGTGGCTCCTGTGTGGCGAGATTTTATGCTGAAGGCGCTTCAAGGTGTACCTGTAGAAAAGTTTCAGCCGCCTGCTAAATTTCCTCGGACTAAATCAAAGTAGAGGTATTAAGGTGAGGTATGGGGATGAAGACAAATTGTTTAATTTACAAATCTTGGGGAAATGCGGATTTTGGTAGTGGAAGATGATATCCAGTTAGCAGAAATGCTGATGGAGGCCTTGAGCGATCGCCAATATGTGGTAGATGTAGCTCCAGATGGAGAGCAAGCTTGGGATTTTATCAAGATTTTGGAATATGACTTAATAGTGCTAGATATTACTTTACCCAAGTTAGATGGTGTGAGTTTTTGTCAAAGGTTGCGATCTCCTACAGTCGGGCTGAATTTTTCCCGTAACAGCACCATACCTATTCTGATGTTAACAGCACGCGACACCTTGGCTGATAAAGTGACTGGGTTGGATGCTGGGGCTGATGATTATATGGTCAAGCCTTTTGAAATGCCAGAGTTAATGGCTCGTGTTCGCGCATTATTACGCCGTAATAGTAGCACAGCATCTTTTCCCGACCTGAGTTGGGGCAGTTTGCGTTTAAATACTAACACCTATGAAGTAACTTACGCTGATCAGCCCTTATATTTAACACCCAAAGAATTTGCGCTGTTAGAACTTATGGTTTCTAGCGGTCGGCGGGTACTCAGTCGAGCCGGAATTATTGAACGCATCTGGTCACTAGATGACCCACCCAGCGAAGAAACCGTTAAGTCTCACATCAAGAGTTTACGGCACAAACTTAAAGATGCAGGTGCGCCGGATGAGTTTATTGAAACTGTTCATGGATTGGGTTATCGTCTCAAGCAGTTTTAAATAACTACCCGATTTTTACCCGATTTCTGCCTGATACTTCCACATATAGTCTTTATACTTCCATGTTTATGGACTGGTACATAATTTGAGTTGATTTTCCCACTCATTTGTGACTTGTGGTTTTCACTAACCACTATTAACCTCAAACTCAGAATAACTCCTTTTACACCTTATTTCTCTAAATTAAGTTAATTACTTAGTTTAGAGAATTTTAATATGAAGCTGATTCTCACCTACCCGATTTTTAACCGATTTTTTCTCACTAATTTAACCTTTAATCAGTAAGATTCCAAAGACAAACAGTTTTGGAAATTTTAGTTAACTTTAGGCAATTACTATGTTTGATCCTTCAGTGAATATTTCCAATATTGTTTTAACTTATGAGCAGTATCGTAAGTTAAAAGCTTATGGTCAAGCTCATCACATATCAATTCAAGAATCAATCAAGTTAATCATAGATTCTCATCCTGAATATCAAATCAATCATAAAAAAATCAGTAGAGACTACCCATTTATCTGTTCAAGAAGGATGATTCACTTATTATTTAAAGTTAAATAGTCAGCCAAATTATCTAAAAAACACATATTAAAGCAATTAATCATGAATATTTTCAACTCTCTAAAATTCAGTTAAATATTTGGAAAATATGACTACAGCAATACCAAATTCTCAACCTAGTTATGCCCTAATTTCAGTTCATGGCGACCCTACATCTGAAGTTGGTAAAGAAGGTGCAGGTGGTCAAAATGTCTATGTGCGGGAATTAGGGTTAGCCTTAGCAAAGCGTGGCTGTCAGATTGATATGTTTACCCGCAGAGAACACCCCAATCAACCAGAAATTGTAGAATTAGCCCCCGGATGTCGCACAATTCGCCTGAAGGTTGGGCCAACAGAATTTATCTCTAGAAATAACCTATTTGAATATTTGCCAGAATTTGTCGAAGCTTGGCTGAATTTTCAACAGCGAACAGAATGTAACTATGCACTCATTCATACTAATTACTGGCTTTCTGGTTGGGTAGGTTTAGAACTGAAATCTCGATTGGGACTACCCCAAGTTCATACTTATCACTCTATAGGCGCAGTAAAATATCGCCATGTACAAAATTCACCACAAATTGCAGCAATTCGCTATTGTGTAGAAAGAGCAATTTTAGAACAAGCAGATTGTGTAATTTCTACCAGTCCCCAAGAAGTAGAAGATTTACGTCAGTTAATTTCACCATCTGGACGCATTAAAGTTATTCCCTGCGGCATTAATACAGAACACTTTGGTTCTGTAAGTAAAAAAGTGGCTCGTCAACAATTAGGAATTGCTCAAGATGCCAAAATAATTTTATATGTAGGACGTTTTGACCCCCGCAAAGGAATAGAAACTTTAGTCAAAGCTTGTGCTTGTTTGCCTAATGCTGTTCAACTTTATTTAGTTGGTGGTAGTCGAGAGGATGGTGCAGATTTTCAAGAACAACAACGCATTCAAGACTTGGTTGATAAACTGGGATTAAAAGGCGTAACAGTTTTTACAGGACGGATTTCTCAAGCACTGTTACCTGCTTACTATGCCGCAGGCGATATCTGCGTTGTTCCTAGTTACTACGAACCATTTGGATTAGTAGCAATTGAAGCAATGGCAGCCGGGACACCTGTAATTGCTAGTGATGTAGGAGGCTTGCAGCATACAGTAGTGCATGGTGAAACAGGACTTTTAGTTCCTCCCCGTGATCCTAATGCCTTAAAAAGTGCTATTCGCAGTTTATTAGAAAATCCCATTCTCCAGGAAAGTTACGGTAATGCTGCACGGAAATGGGTGCAGTCTCGATTTAGCACTCCAGGAGTTGGTAATCAAATTTATGAACTTTATCAATCTTTGACAGTTGATACATTTGTTCAGGAAGTTATTCAAAATAAAAAGTTAACGCCTGATTTAGAAAAGCAAATTCAAAATTTGTTAAAGTCAACAACTTTAAAGTCTAATGAAATTAAAGCTTTAGAAAAACTCATTGATTCTTTTTCTAATGATCTTGTTCAATGGGTAACTAGTTGAGTGTGACTATTTGTATATAGCAATCCTAAAGCTAGTGATTTTAAATACAGGAATAAATTACTCTTCGTGTATTTAAAGAAATTTTGAGAGATTAGAAAATATGAAACTACTTTTAGTGATTGAGTTAGATGCTATTTTAGTAGGTAATTATCGAGCTATTGACGCTTTAAATCAAAGACTAGCATGTATCCGCCATCAAATTCATTTAGTTTATATTACTGGTCGCTCTTATACTTCTAGTCGTCAATTAATCGCGCAAGCAAAACTTTTGAAATCAGATTACTTAATTGCAAGCGTAGGTAGTGAAATCTATCAACAAGCTTTGCTTTTAGAAAAAGACTGGGCTAATTATATTTCACAAGACTGGAAAAGAGATGAAGTTGCTGTAGTAGCCAGCTACTTTTCTGTTTTAAAAGCTCAACCAGATATTGAACAAACTCCTTGGAAATTAAGTTTTTGCCTGGATATGTCAGCATCATTGGAAGTGATCACAGATTTGCAAGATTTACTGACATTTATGGGATTACAAGCTCAGGTAATTTTTAGCAACGGTCGAGACATTGACATCATACCCAAGAGTAGTAACAAAGGTAAAGCTGTAGGATATTTACAACACTTGTTAAAAGTAGATCCAACAGCCACCATTGTGTGTGGAGGTTCAGGAAATGATATGAGTTTATTTCAACTTCCATCGCCTGGTATTATTGTTGGTAACGCTCAGACAGAAATTCTTTGGTGGTATTACAATACCTGTTACCCTTGGCATTATTTAACTCATTACCCTGATGCCACAGGTATTCTTGAAGGACTCATCTATTTTAATGTCTTACCATTTCCTAATAACTGGCGACAACCGATTCCAAATTAAAAAAAGACACAGTGATAATTGATGATCTACCGTGTCTGATACTATTGGCTCCTGCTTCACAAAAAATTTGATTTACTTCACTCTGGGTTTGCATAAAGGTATTTAGTTTCCCGTGAATTGATATTAATTAGATTCTCTTTTTGTCACGAAATCTCTTGTCATCTTTATTAATATCTAATTCCTCACGACGAAGAGTCTCTTCAGCTTCCACCGTATCTTGTTCAACTACTTTTTTAACTTTTACTTCTTCACGCAAAACAGCTTCTTTGTGAATATCAGGAGTTTCTTCATATATTCCTACACGGGTGACTTCTCCTTCACGGAAGTCGGCATCCGTAGGTGATACATTTCTAGCATCTGCGCTGGGAGTAGTACGTTCAATAACTACACGTTCTTTTTCAACAGGTACAGAAACTTTAGCTGTTTCAGTTTCCGTGTGCTTACCAATAGCTACCTCTCCAGTTTTAACACGGGATTTATTGGCAACTAATCGTTCTTCGTATAGTTTGAGATTTTGATGATCCTGTTCGTTCATATTGTAGAGATTTGGCTCACTTTCATACTTATATGTATTACGATCATGAGCATGAGATTTGCGATCGCTTGTGATAGGTGGAGCATCTACAGGGGTGGATGTTTCTAAGGATGATTGTCGGACTGGAGTACGATAAACACCACGTACTCTTTCTTCATAGTCATAATCGATTTTCTCCAAATCATTAAAATCTGGGAGATTTTCTACCTGCTCTCGTGTCAACCCTTTAGCATACACTCGCTGATTACTGTATTCAATTTGGGAACGCCCAATGGGTAACAAAACTTGTCTGCCAAAAAACCAAAAACCTGTATCAACTACTAAATAGCGAAAACGACCGGAATCATCTACTAAAATGTGTTTGACTGTGCCAATTTTATCATTATCAACGTCTGAATACACATCGAAGTTGTTGATATCGTAGTTATCAAAATCTGTGTTGTCAGATTGAGCAGCGAAATCTTCAAGTTTGTATAATGCCATGCTGATTTTCCTCCAATAGCTATATTTACTATGCTAAAAACTTATGTCTTTCCTCCTTCTTCCTTAAGAAAGATATCCAGCTAAATGATTGTTGAATTCTCAGTTATTGAAGATTTTGGTTGTTCGTCTGAGTTTCAACAATGTATTGATTGGCAGGTGAATTATTAGCAATTGGTTGTATTTTATTTTGGGAAACCAAAGTTTGATAAACTAAAGCGGAAATTTCTCCTCTAGTTGCTGCTTGATTGGGATTAAAAACATTTGCTTTTGGATAGTTGACCACTATATTTCTTTTTGTAGCTGCGGCTACGCTTCCTACAGCATATTGGGGAATTTTATTGGCATCAGCATAATTATTAGTAACGATTACTGATGCAGGATTACTCACATTGGTCGCTTGTTGTTTAGTTGTCGCAGGAGTCGCAATATTAGTTTGAGCAGCTTGGGCTTGTGGTATGAGTAAAGGCTGCATTAAACTTGTAATTGCTAAAGGTAAGAAAATCCGTCTTTTTGCAGCTTTTGGTTGGGTTTGTTGAGGCACTTCTTTTGCTGTGGTGGGAACAGAGACGGCGGCAGGATTATTAATTAAATCCAACCCTTTGTTTAAAGCAACTATGGCTTCGACCCTAGAAACTGGTTGATGAGGACGAAAATAACCACCAGGATAACCTGCCATAAATCCTTGTTGATATGCTTCTTCGATAGGACGCGCAGCCCAGTAGTTAGCAGGAATGTCTTTATATACAGCACCACTTTCTATTTGACGAACTGGTGGTTGATCAAAAGCTTTACGAATAATTGCGGCAAATTCATCTCGATCTACTGGTTGTTGTGGTCGAAATGTCCCATCAGGATACCCAGCTACAATATTTCTAGCAGCTAAACCTTGAATAAATGGTTGCGCCCAGTAATTAGGCGGAACGTCACGAAAATAAGTAGAAGAAGATTGGGCAGATGTTTCTAATGCTCCAACTGTGAATACTACCAAATTAAGAGATAGTAAAGATATACCAGTTAAAGCTAATTTAGTTAATTGAGCCATTATGCCAGCCTCCTGTTTTGTAATTTTTTCTTTATTTTAAACTTCAAAATTGATTAGTAAGGAGTGAGTTTTTATTGCTAAAACTGTTAATAGAAATAAAATGTAACTAAAGGCTGAATTTATTTCTTACTTTAGAAGCAATTCATACATAAAATCCGAAAATTCAAAATAATAAGAAATATAAAAATTACCTAGAATCAATAATTTATCTCAATTATTTCAATATTTAATTTAAGGTGGTAAAAGAGTATTTATTTAACTGCAATCCTGCATCATATATAAACTATTTACTAATTTGATAGTTAAAAATAAAACTGGAATGCAGGAGGAAATATATCTGAAAAATATCTCTTTGGATAGTAGAGCGATCGCCTAAAAAACTAGATTCTTAGCGATGGGAGGTAAAAATGCGTCAACTCATGATCCAAGTGCCACAAGGAAATGGAATAGCCGTGATGGAAATCGCCAAATCTCATCATGGGAAAAATCTGGCGCGGTTTGAAGGCTATGCAGATGAACCGATTGATGTGGTAATTGTTCACGTTTCTAATCGAGAAGTAGGCAAAGTTTTAGAGGAATTGCAAGACTTACCGAAAGTACACGTCACATTGATACCGACTGGGGTGATAACTCTGCAACCGCCTGCGTCAGAAGCACCGCAACAAGTGGTGGATGTAGAAGAACGCAGTCCGATTGAGATTTTACTTTCGGGGTTGCAAAGTGTTGGTTCTTGGCGTGGTTTTATTGGTTATGCGGCACTTGCAGGTTTTGTTGTCTGGACTGGGTTGTATACGAATACAAGTTACTTGTTGGTAGCAGCAATGCTGATTGCGCCGTTTGCAGGCCCAGCCATGAATACGGCCATTGCAACTGCATGGGGCGATCGCGCACTTCTGGGAATAAGCATTTTAAGGTATTTTGCTGCTTTAGTTGTAACTATTATTACAACTTGGCTACTGAGTTTGATATTAAGGCAAGAAATTGCCACCAGTTCAATGCTAGACAATAGCCAAGTTTCAGCAGTGGCAGTCATTTTACCATTGGCAGCCGGAGCCGCCGGGGCGTTAAACTTGGTGCAGTCAGAACGCAGCAGTTTAGTATCTGGAGCCGCCACAGGAATGTTAGTTGCGGCTTCTTTGGCCCCACCTGCGGGAATTATCGGGATGTCCAGTGCAATTGGTCGCTGGGACATAGTAATTTCGGGGCTGTTTTTATTATTTTTGCAACTATGCGGAATTAATTTTTCGGCAGCTTTGTTGTTCCGGGTATTTGGTTTGTCTGCACAAGAAACTCGTTATCAACGGGGTAACAAGCGAGTCTTCTATTCTGCTTTGGTAATCACTGTGATTACATTGGCTGGTTTACTAACTTGGCAGTTTATCAATTCTCCCAATTTGCAACGCTCTAGCCTTGCCCAACGTGCCAATGCTCAAGTGCAGAAAACGGTGAAACAAGTTGGTTTAGCCAAATTAGTCGAGGCGAATGTGCGTTTCATTCGCTCTGATATTACAGGTCAGGATACACTGCTGTCGGTAATTTATGTACAGCGTCAACCGCAAGTTACAACCTCGAATCAAGAAATTAGCGATCGCCTCACCCAAGCAATTCAAACTCAGTTATTAAACCAAGATTTTAATGTCACACCTTTAGTTAGTGTCAATGTACTAGAACTTCCTGCTAGTAAAAAATGAACCTCGAATTATGATGAATAGTTCTAAAATTTCCGAAAAACAAGCCCTAGAAAGAGAACGCAGCGAAGTCTTGCAACAGTTGGAAGATTGGCTAGAAACGCCAATGTTAATACTGGGCTTTGTATGGTTAGCACTATTTATCATCGAGATTATTTGGGGATTAAATTCTTTACTACAAGCTGTGAGCATTACTATTTGGATTATTTTTATCTTAGATTTTCTCCTAAAATTAGCGATCGCTCCACATAAACTTTCTTATATTAAAAACAACTGGTTAACAGTTATTTCTTTATTTTTGCCAGCATTACGTACTATTCGAGTTCTCCGAGTCGTCAGAATTTTAAGGACAGCAAGGGTAGTCAGAGGGTTACAACTGTTGCGAGTGATGACTCGTGCTAACCGAGGAATGCGAGTTTTATCAGCCAGTGTCAGCCGTCGCGGCTTTGGTTATGTTGTGGCGTTAACCATGATTATTACTTTATTAGGAGCAGCCGGAATGTATGCGTTTGAAAATGAAGTTCCTGGGGAATCTGGGCTGCACAATTACGGTGCGGCTTTGTGGTGGACAGCAATGTTAATCACAACGATGGGTTCTGAGTATTGGCCGAAAACTCCTGAAGGACGAGTGCTATGTTTTTTCTTAGCTTTATATGCCTTTGCCGTGTTTGGCTATGTAACTGCAACTCTGGCAACGTTCTTTATTGGTCGTGATGCTGATAATGACGAAGCCGAGTTAGCTGGGGCGAAATCGATTCAACTACTGCAAACAGAAATTACTGCCTTGCGAGAGGAGATTCAAGAACTATTGCATCAAAATTCAAATTCATGAGAATCCATATAAATTTAAAACTGTATGAGGAATGTTTATGAATGCAGAAATCTCCGCCGCTTGGGATAAATTTCAAAGTATGATTGACGGTTTCATCGCTTTGTTACCAAACATGGTCTTAGCGTTGATTGTTTTTATATTATTTTTGGTGGTTGCCAGCAGAATTAAAGCATTAGTTAAACGTTTAACTCGTAACCATCGCTATGCACGTAATTTAGGATTAGTGTTAGGTAGATTAGCCCAAGGAATTATTATTTTGATTGGGTTGTTCATTGCCCTTTCAATTGTGATTCCCACATTTAAGGCTGGTGACTTGGTGCAACTGTTGGGAATTAGTGGTGTTGCCATTGGTTTTGCCTTCCGTGATATTTTGCAAAACTTCTTAGCAGGGATTTTGATTTTGCTGACAGAACCTTTTCAAATTGACGACCAAATTGTCTTTAAAGGTTTTGAAGGTACTGTAGAAAATATTGAGACAAGGGCAACAACAATTAGAACTTATGATAGTCGGCGAATTGTGATTCCTAACTCGGAGTTATTTACAAATTCGGTGACAGTTAATACAGCCTTTGAACACCGCCGATTACAATATGATGTCGGCATTGGCTACGGCGATGATATTGATTTAGCCAAGCAATTAATGTTAGAGGCACTGCATAGTATAGACGAAGTTTTAAAAGATCCCGCACCTGATGTATTGGCAATGGAATTAGCTGAAAGCACCGTCAATATTCGTGTACGTTGGTGGATTAATCCACCTAGAAGGGCAGATGATTTATCTTCGCGGGATAAGATAATTATGGCAATTAAGAAAAAACTGACGGAAAACGGCATTGATTTGCCCTTCCCCACACAACAAATTTTGTTCCACGACCAAACCGAAGAGAAAGATGGCGATCGCTCCCGTCAGCGAGAAGGTTGGCCTAAAGGTAAAACTGAAGTACCCAAGCCTCGCCGTGTCAGCGATTCACTTAGGCTACTAGCACAAGCCCACTCTACCCAAAACGGTAACAGTAAAATAGACACTCAAACTAACGAATAATGCGAAACGTCAAGATCAGCAAACTGTGGGATCAACTCCACTCAAGTTATTGGTTTATACCAGCAGTTATGGTGATGGTAGCTACTGTTTTAGCTTTCATCATACTGAATCTTGACCGCACAGACAACATAGATATTAACTATTGGTGGGTTTACACTGGGGGCGCAGATGGAGCGCGATCGCTCTTAGAAGCTGTTGCAAGTTCAATGGTGAGCGTTGCTGCTACAGCTTTCTCCATTACCATTGTCGCTCTGCAATTGGCTGCTTCTAATTTTGGCCCCCGGCTTCTGCGTAATTTTATGCAGGATACAGGCAATCAAATTGTACTCGGCACATTTCTTGGTACATTCATTTACTGCTTACTCGTACTGCGAACCATTCATGGAGAAGGAGACGAATATAGCCAGTTTGTGCCACAACTAGCAGTGACAGTTGGTGTTTTACTGGCAATTATTAGCATTGGTATTTTAATTTATTTTATTCATCATGCTTCTACAATCATTCAAGCATCTCATGTAATTCATAACGTTAGTGCAGATTTACATTCAGCCATTGAACGTTTATTTCCTGAAAAAATCGGGTTGAGTGAACCAGAAGATAGACAAGGATTTACAGAAATTCCTACATCTTTTGAGGACGAAGCCTCACCGATTTGCGCTCACAATACAGGTTATTTACAAGCAATTGATGACGCAGAATTAATGAATATTGCTTGTCAGTATAATTTGCTCATTAGTTTGCAAACTCATCCCGGAAAATTTCTCATTCAAGGTGGCGATTTAGTCTTAGTTTTTCCTGGTAAGAAAGTCAATAAAAACCTGACTAAGCAAATCAATGATGCCTTTATTTTAGGTAAAGAACGCACTGAACAACAAGATGTAGAATTTCCGATCGATCAATTAGTAGAAATTGCCCTACGTGCGCTATCCCCGGCAGTGAATGATCCATTTACTGCTATTCGTTGTATTAACCAAATCAGCGCCGGATTATGTCATCTTGTACAGAGAAATTTTCCCTCGCCTTATCGCTACGACCATTATAATAAACTGCGCGTCATTGCCGAAGGTGTCAAATTTACTGAATTGATGGATGCAGCTTTTAACCAAATTCGCCACTATGGATGTGCTGATATTGCAGTCACTATTAGTTTGTTAGAAGCTATAGCTGCAATTGCTACTTACACAGATAATTCTAAATATCAAGCAATCCTGCGACATCATGCTGACATGATTTTACAAAATAGTCTGGCGGAAATTTCCCAACCCAAAGACCAAAAAGATATAGAAGAAAGATATAACCAAATTATTAAAAATTTAGGTAATAACAGCAATATTAAAGATTGGGAACAATAGGATGAAAAGTTTAAATTGGCGGGGTTATCGAGTTATTGCTTGGCTAGGACAAGCTATACTAGCAATCTTTGCGATCGCCGCAGCAGTTCAAAGTAAATGGCTAAATGCTTTAGGTCTAGCATTCTTTTTAATAGCATCTTTTGTATTTGTTGTTCGAGATGATAAATTACCAACCTTATTTGATTTTTTGTTTGTCTTAGCTGCATTACTCAATGCTATTGGTTGGGTATGGAATTTCTTTGGTATACCAGGGCCTTATGACGAGATCGTTCATGCTTATACAACTTTTTCGATTACTCTCGCCCTGAGCTTTTTAGTATACAGTTCCATGTTGAATGTATTTCGCAATCATACAGTTTTGTATATAGTGACAGTTACGAGTTTTGGAATTGCGATCGGTGCTTTATGGGAAATTGTAGAATGGTCTGCGGGTAAAATTCTGAATACTCAAGTCATTGGAAGTTTGGATGACACCATTATTGATTTAATTATGGACTCACTTGGTGCTGGATTAGCAGCTTTAATTAGCCTTTGGGCATTGCGAGAATGGACAAATCGTAATGAAGCAGAGTAAAAATGAATTAGGTTGGGCTGATTTTCGGGTAACTGACTATTCCCAAATGCAGAAATGGTTATAAGTGCTTACTTGATAGTTAGTCTTAACTTTAGTCATTCAACCTTTCATATTCTTTAATTTACTCAAACCTTAGCTGAGAGTCTTTCCAGTTTCGCATTTATCAATTGGATTTCTCATATTAATTGCATTGATGAATCGAATGCACGGTGCTATCCCAAAACCCTACAAATCCAGCGATTTCTTATTTTCTTCTGCCTAGAGTGATGGAAGAGCGTTACAAGAAGTATTTGGCTTAGAATGTCGGATTGTACCTGATCCAATTATCGGAACACCAATGTGTGTTCCTATCGAGCATCAAGGGTATGAGGATGACATATAACAGTGCTGAGTAGAAACTCACTATTCTTAGAGAGCGATCGCA
Source organism: Nostoc sp. FACHB-190 (assembly GCF_014696905.1). Lineage (NCBI taxonomy): Bacteria > Bacillati > Cyanobacteriota > Cyanophyceae > Nostocales > Nostocaceae > Nostoc > Nostoc sp. FACHB-190. Next base: position 148,822 of record NZ_JACJQW010000011.1, on the reverse strand, counting down.
CAGATAATGCTGCTTTGTCAGAAATTCTGATGACATTGAAGCACATTTACGATATCTGAACGAAGATTGTACAAGCCGCCTGCGGGAACTGTCTTGGTTATTTACTCAAGCTGTCGAGTAGTCAGTTACCCTTAGTAGTCTGTCACAGCAACTTTGCATAGTGGCAGGCTGAGGGGGCTGGAGAGGGAGGAATTTTCTCCCCCTGCTCGACCTAAACTGCAATTTTGGGTTGGTAAACTACTAGTCTTGGTGCGGAATGATATTATCCGTCTAGAAGCAGAAATTTTCAGCAGCTTTTAGGTACTGTGTTAACTATGCGACTGATATTAGTTGAGGATGAAGCAGATTTAGGTGCAGCTATCAAACAAGTTCTCAGCCATGAGGCGTATGTAGTAGATTGGTTTTTAGATGGGAATGAAGCATGGCAACATCTCGAAAATAGCTCAACTGAGTACACGTTAGCGATTTTTGATTGGATGCTGCCTGGAGTCTCTGGAATAGAGTTGTGTAAATGGTTGCGACAGTGCCAGTCAACTCTACCTGTGTTAATGCTAACGGCTAAAGACCGTATGGAAGAAAAAATTATTGGGTTAGATAGCGGTGCGGATGATTATTTAGTTAAACCTTTTGATATGGCAGAACTACTAGCCAGATTGCGAGCATTGCACAGACGGGCTTCTTACACAGGCATAACATTTACACCCCAAGTCAAACCTCGAATTTTAGAAGTAGGTTATCTGAGGCTTAACTACAACACTCATGAACTGATTCGCCAGTATTTTAACGGAGACACGCAAGTATTAACTTTGACGATTAAGGAATTTCAACTTTTAGAGTTTTTTATGCGACATCCTAACCAAATTATCAACCGTGACCAAATTATTAATCAACTTTGGGAAATTGGTACAGCACCAGTCAGCAATGTCGTAGCAGCGCAAATCCGCTTATTGAGACGTAAATTGGGAGAAGAAGACAGCGAAGCTTTAATAGAAACTATTTATGGTGTAGGCTATCGTCTTAATATTCAGACTACAGAAATAAGTAGTTGATTTACATGAAACGTAATCCTATTTTTTACCAAACTCGGTTGAGATTGGCCGCTTGGTATACCCTAGTGATGGGTAGTATTTTAGGGCTATCTGGTTTCGGAGTATATACTGTGGTTGCCCATAGTTATTATGAAACTATAGATCAGGGATTAAAATCAGTCGCCAAGGCACTTCGTAAAAGTGTTGAACCAGCTTGGCAACAACCTGGACATTTACAGGAACTAGCTAAAGAACTTTCCTTAGAATTATGTATAGCTTCTACAAACTGTTTGCCTCAAAAAACTATTATTAAACAACCAATAGATGAGGTAGGAAATCAGGTTAATTACTATGTGCGCTTATTAGATAGTTCAGAAAAAGTATTTGCCAGCACAGGCATAGAATTTGATAATTTAAAACCTATTATATCATCACAACCTTGGCAAATTATTACTGATGCTTTTGGTACGCGATACCGCCAAATTACTTTACCTTTGTATACTCAAAACCAAATTTCAGGTTATTTACAAGTAGCACGTAGTATTACTGATTTAGAGCAACATCTAGCTTATTTGAGATTAACTTTAATTTTGGGACTGCCAATTTCGATGATTTTTGTGGCTTTGTCTAGTTGGTGGTTGGCAGAAAGGGCAATGCAACCTGTGTATCTTTCCTATCAACAGATGCAACAATTTACTGCTGATGCTGCCCATGAGTTCCGCACACCTTTAGCAGCAATGCACTCTACCATTGAAGCCGCAATCAAGTTACAGCCAGAAGCAAAAGCACATCATGGAACTTTAGATGTCCTCAAACGCCAAAATCATCGCTTATCACAATTAGTTGGTGATTTATTGCTGTTGACAAGGATAGATAAAAAACAAATAGCAGCAGAACATCAACCTTGCTGTTTGAATGATTTAATTAGCGATTTAATTGAAGAGTTAGCATCTTTAGCTGTAGAAAATCACGTCAATCTTTCTGGACAGATGCCAGTGACAAAAAAATTTTATGTCCAGGGAAATGAAGAACAGCTTTATCGTTTAATTTCTAACTTAATTATTAATGCAATTCAGGCAACACCCAGTGGCGGAAAAGTCACTGTTTTTTTAGAAATTAATGAGCTTTACGCCATTATTAAAGTCCAAGATACAGGAATTGGTATTGCCCTCGAACATCAACAACGAATTTTTGATCGGTTCTATCGAGTAGATCGCGATCGCTCTCGTAGTTCTGGTGGTTCTGGTTTGGGTTTAGCCATTGCTTTAGCGATCGCTCAAGCCCACAAAGGCAATATTCACGTTCAAAGTCAACTCGGACTGGGGAGTACATTTACAGTCCGAATTCCTCTGTAATACTCTACCCAATTGATTTTGACAGATTACAGGTGTTCAGATACCCAACTGTCAAAAGTTGGGTATCTATGGGCGATCGTAATTTGTGTTTATTTTGCGACAGTCTTTAAACAATCACAAAATTGCTGACATTCAACGCAGGTGAACTAGACAGTTGTGCAAGTTGCACCTGTCTAAATCCACCAGCATTACCATCTTGGTCAAAGTACAACGCACCAGTAATGTTGTTATAGATGAATCTTTGATCAGTCGTGGTTGCAGAAGTTCCTAAAGTAAACTGACTAATCGACAGCGCCCCAGCTAATAAACCACCACCAAAACCAGCCGCAGATATCCGGATGATGTCATTACTAATACTGAAGTCAGTAATCGTATCAATACCTTCATTAAAACGATTAAAGACAAAGGTATCTGCACCACTACCGCCTGTGATCAGGTCGTTACCTGTGCCACCAATTAAAACATCATTTCCACTACCACCGATTAGGATATCGTTACCAGTACCACCATCGAGAGTGTTATTCCCTAAAGCACCCATTGCCGAAAGATTATCATTACCACTGCCACCATTCAGTACATTAGTGCCACTAGAATTCTGCACAGTTAATGTGTCGTTACCATTGCCTCCATTGAGGATGTTATTTCCAAATGAATTAACAGCAGATAGATAATCATTACCATTGTCACCACTCAGCAGGTTATCACCTGTAGAATCATCCACAATTAATATATCGTGACCATTTCTACCGATAAGGGTATTATTCCCAGATGAATTAACAGCAGACAGATACTCATCAGCGTTATCACCATTTAACAGGTTATTGCCTGTAGAATTATCGACAATTAATGTGTTTCTGCCAGCACCACCATTGAGGGTGTTATTTCCAGACGAACCAACCGCAGACAGATAATCATCACCACTGCCACCATTGAGTAAGTTATCGCCTGTGGAATCATCCACAACTAATATATCGTTACCCGTATCACCATTAAGGGTGTTATTTCCAGACGAACCAACCGCAAACAGATAATCATCATTACTGCCGCCATTGAGTGAGTTATCGCCTGTGGAATCATCTGCAACTAATGTATCGTCACCAGCACCACCATTGAGGGTGTTATTTCCAGACGAACCAACCACAGAAAGATAATCATTACCACTAAAACTATTTAGCAAGTTATCGCCTATGGAATCATCCGCAATTAGCCTATCATCACCAGCACCACCATCTAAGGTGTTATCACCAGAAGCACCAATAGCAGAAAGCGTATCATTTCCTACATCACCTTTTAGCAGATTATTCCCGGTCGAATAGTCAACATTCAATGTATCGTTACCAGCACCGCCACTGATTCGATCGTTACCACCACTACCACCAAAAAGTGCATCATTGCCATTGCTACCAACAATATTATCACTGTAGCTTGTGCCAATAATATTTAGACTTTCGATGTTACTGTAGCGAATCCGATTTGTACCTGCGGTAATTCTGCCACTGTTGTTTGAAGTATTGTATGTGGATGAGATAGGTGCATCAGCATCGCTGTAATCAACAAAAAGATAATCTTCCCCGTCTCCACCATCGACTGTTTGCGTCGCTATAGTGGCAGGACTGGGTTCTTGTGGCACAATGTTGCTCAGATAAAAGGTGTCATCCCCTGCACCACCATAGAGGCTGTTATTTCCGGCGACACGTTCAGCATAAATCTCATCATTGCCATCGCCACCTTCCACAAGATTATTACCTGTGGAGGTACTAATATCAATGATGTCATCACCTTCTCCGCCACTGATGGTATTATTCCCAGTTGTAAAGGAAGCTAGTATGACATCATTTCCACCTTCACCAGCGATGTTGTTGTCTCCATCGCTCACATCAATGCTGTCATCTAAACGTGCATTACTAATGGTAATAAAATCATCAAACTCCGTACCAATCAAGCTCAAACGTTCGATGTTGCTGTAACTGACTTGATTGCTTCCGGCTGTGATGGTGCCAGTGTTGGTGGCACTATTGAAGGTTGAAGATATTGCTGCATCAGCATCACTGTAATCAACAAAAAGATAATCTTCCCCGTCTCCACCATCGACTGTTTGCGTCGCTATAGTGGCAGGACTGGGTTCTTGTGGCACAATGTTGCTCAGATAGAAGGTGTCATCCCCTGCGTCACCATAAAGGCTGTTATTTCCGGCTACACGTTCAGCATAAATCTCATCATTGCCATCGCCACCTTCCACAAGATTATTACCTGTGGAGGTACTGATATCAATTATGTCATCACCTGCTCCACCACTAATAAGGTTATTGCCTTCAGAAAATAGAGCTAGTAGAGTGTCATTATCATCACCCCCTTCTAAAAGGTTATTTCCAGAAGAACGGGTAATATCTAAAAAATCATCTCCTGTTCCACCTCTGAGGATACTGTTTCCTGTGGAACTGACAAAACCAGTGGCTGCATTGAGGCTATCATTTCCAGCACCACCATCTAGAATGTCGTTGCCACCATTGCCCAATAAAGTATCATTCCCAGCAAAGCCTCTAATAATATCATCGCCAGCTGTGCCAATGAGGTTATCATTTCCGCTTGTACCATTTATATTCGCCATAACTTTTACCTAAATAAATCGATGATTTACCTGAAAATTCCGTGTAATACAAAAAAGGAGAGGTGAGCATTGCTCATCTCTCCTCTAACTATCAAAATGAACAATGATGAAATTCCTTGAGAGCTAGGAATATTTAGTAGTCGTCAAGTTATAACTCTTTGAGGAATTCAATCATGGCTTGTTGGTCAGCAGGACTCAAAGAACGATAGCGACGAATGACTTCCTTTGCATCACTGCGATGGGTTCTAGAAACTTCGCTATTGTAAGGAGGACAAATCACGTCTGCTGGTGAAGAGCCATAAGAAATGTTGCCAATGGCTCCCCCTAGTGGTGCTGGACATCCTGCTCCAGGGAGGTTGGTAGGTGTCCGACTATCATCGGGGGCTGGTAAATCATGTAACTCAATAGCTGCACGAATAGCGTCATCTAAAGTACGTACAACTAATGGTGCATTGGTAACTTGACTGTTAGTGAATACAGTACCAGCAGGATTGCTGTTAACTGTGAGTCGGCTTAAGTACACACGAGCATCATGTAAGAATGGAGCGCCCATTCTACCCAAGCCCATCAGGGGTGCAGTGCGGAACTCATCACCAAACGCAGCAGCTTGACCATTGGCAAATACGTCGCCAGCTAAGTTACGCGGAATATCAAAGGTAGCAAAGGAACGACCTACAGCAGTACTAGCACCTTGTTCTCTAGAAAGAGTTGGTTGATATGTTCTGTTAACAACTAACGGCTCACGAGGTAAGGAAGCCCAGCGTTCTGCATCAATTTGAGGTACGTTGTGCAGAAGTAGGTCAGAGAAAATAGGAGCCCACTTATAGCTCAAATGTTGAGCAACGATCGCACCATCTCTGGTTGTGGCTGCTGGTGACTGACCGGTTCTTTGAACAGGGATATGGCAGCTGGCACAGCTCACCATAGAATCTGTACGGTTAATAGCATTAGGATCACGACCGTCACCACCTGCGGGAAAGCGGCCTGGAATCATCCGGTTAGAGAAAGCTACTAAATCAATCCCAAAAAGCTCTGCACCGCGCTTAACTTGACCTTCAGGGCCTTGTGGAGAACGAGAACGTGTAGGATTATTCAACACTGCCAATAGTGTGTCACCAAATTCGGGAGGAGCTGTCATCCGCAGAAAGTTCCGTTCGCTGAGTGGCACACTGAGGTGTGATTCTAAGGTGTTGGGGTATGGGTCAACACAACCTGGACGACCAGCGTTGGTAGGAGAGTCTGTTGGTTCATTACGGTTGAGAATACTTGTAAACCCAACTTCCCCTTGCAAACCACCGGCAACAAACTGAAGGATTTCTACACCATTAGCCCGCAACCCAAAGCGTCCTACACCACCGGAAAAGCCTGAACCAGCAGCGATCGTAGTGCCATTTGGGGTAGGAATAGTGTTGGTTTTACCAGTAATACAATCGCCTGTACAAGCAAAGATACCTGCATTGTTGAGAGATGAGGGGATACTTTGACTATCAGAACCTTCATCTTCAAAGCGCCGGATGTCGTTTGTCGGAATAGCTTCCATCAAACCACGACCAATATATGGAGGCCCAGCGAACTCTACAACACCTCTTCGGAAACCTAGAGAGCTAAGTTTTGTTAATGGATCAACATTGGGTAAGTTTGGGTCTTCAGCAATTGTTGGAATGCGCTCAGGCAAACACTCAGGAAGGGAAAAACGAGTGTGTTGAACAAAGCCGCCGAGGCGTGGTGAAAGTCCGCCCCTGGCAACTCCATCAAGAGGATCAAAGATATTCTGTGAGGGATTATAGTCACCGAAGGTTGTAAAGGCGGCTGTCCTTCCAGTGTTATTGATGGCATCAAGGTTATCAGCTGCTCTTCCACCGCCAGTAGCAGGATCAAGGGCTGTAAACTTAAAGTTTGTTGGTGTCGCGCGTCCAGCTCTAGATACGTTAGAAACGTCACGTACAACTCGGCTGTTAGGAGTAGCTTCAGCAGAACTCAAGTGACAACCTAAACACATTTGTTGGTTAGCAATTGGCCCTGCACCTTCTACTGCAAGGTGGGGTGTTGTAAAGAATTGTATTCCTTCTACCAAGGCCTCTTTTTGTGTGCGAGTTGCAGAAGGATAAACCAAGGCATCAAGGTCTTTCAATCCCAGTGGGAAGGCTCCAACCGCACCAAATTTTTGTCGGGGAACACGTTCTGCTGGAGTAAATGCGATTCCTGGTGCTGGTTCTGCTACATCAAATACGTTATTGATTCCATTGCCTAACTCAGTTTGTCTTTGAGCTAATAACGTCGCATCGTCTGGGACATTACTACCAATGGGAGCAGAGGAGAAAATACCTGCCAAACCGACTTCTGGGAAGAGTGCTGCCGAAGATATGGCCAGGGCAAATGAACAGCATACTATTAATAACAAAGTTGGAAGCCTACGCTTACGCGTAAACCTCATGATGTTTCGCTCTCTCATAAGTTTCTAGATTTTCATAGGAAAGTTGTTTGTTACAAGGGTGTCAATCATCAACTAGGTGATGATTTGTACTGCTGCCCTATCAGAAACATACACTATTTCAACATAAATAAAAGATACAGTATGTAACTAGTAAATTCTGCATGTCTTTACTAATAATTTAATAATCGCTTCATATACTCTGGAAAAATTTACTGATAGAGACGTGAATAAAGTTGCCCAAGATAGGATAAGGCAGCAAGATGGAGATTTTACTAAAAGGTATGCGTATTAACCGAGCGTTAACTTATGTTTTTCACTTTTGTTCTAGCGAGCGATGATAACATTAAGCAACTTATAATCTTAAGAGAATATAAATTTAATCGCTTGTAAATTTTTTATTTATTAGATTTTGACATTCTATATTATTCTTTGTCTTTTATGCCATAATTAAGGCTCGCATTAACTAAGTTAAAGGTGATGGCTAGATAATAAGCAATCACCTTTTTTTTCTGAAATGCTGGCTACTAATATTCTGGTTAGCTATCAATATCTGGCGTTGATATTAGCGTCAGACATAATGAGTATTCACCAACTTTCTGGTTAGTTATCCAGAGTTAACGCAAGAACAAACACCTTGTATAGCAATACTTTTAGAGAATGTATATCTGCTGTTGATGCTAGAAAAACTGCTGAACAAATCAGAGATGTTGGTTTAATTAAAAGTACAATTTGTGCCAGCCATAGCTTTATCCTGGCACGACAATTCAATAATATTAAGGTTTTGGCTGTTTATATATACTTGGGCAATTGGAATACTGGGGTCAACTTGTGACACCACCTTTTAGCTAGTAGTCAATTAGTCTGGCATCTCAATCAGTTTTTAATAATATATCTGATTTTTGAGTAGAAAGTTATTTCATTTAAATTTCATTTTTGCAGCAGTTTCATTGACGGATGTTAATAAAAAGTTGCGTTTTTATATGCCTATCTGTAGGCGGAAAATCATTTCATTTAAATTTCATTTTTTGCAGCAGTTGCATTGATAGGTGTTAATAAAATCTTACAGTTTCATATATCTATCTTTCGGCAGAAAAGGATTTCATTTAAATTTCATTTTTGTAGCATGTAAATTGATTGACTTTAATAAAAAGTTGCTGTTTTGTATGTCTATCTTTTGGTAGACAATAATTTCATTTAAATTTCATTTTCTTGGAAGTAGTTCTTGATGAGATACACTGTAAAAAACTTCAGATATTTACAGACTTTCACTGATGACAAGTGATTGCTAGGAATATGTTCGTCAGAGGTAAAATTCTCTGGTTGAGGCTTTCCCGACAAATGCTCCAACCTCGGCGCTTGGCGTTTGCTGAAGCTTGCTTGATTGGTTTAGTTTCGGGTCTAGCGGCAGTTTTGTTAGGACAAGCTGTGGACTGGGCAGGGGCGTGGCGAGTCCATGTTTCTTACTTATGGCCTGCTTATTTGGTGCTACCGGGGATTGGGTTAGTCGGAGGTCTTTTAGCTGGTTGGTTAGTTGAGCGTTTTGCACCGGAAGCATCTGGAAGTGGAATGTCTGAGGTAAAAGCGGTGTTGGCTCGTGTACCGATGCCGTTAAATCTGCGGATTGCTTTGGTCAAGTTGCTTAGTGCTACATTGGTGCTGGGTTCTGGGATGCCGTTGGGACGAGAAGGGCCAACTGTACAGATTGGGGCAGCTTTGGCAAATCAACTGAGTAATTGGGTTCCGACTTCTCCTGAGCATCGCCGTCAACTGATTGCCGCAGGTGCAGGGGCTGGATTAGCGGCTGCTTTTAATGCACCGATCGCTGGTGTATTGTTTGTTGTAGAAGAGTTACTTCAAGATGTGTCAGGTATTACTCTTGGCACAGCTATTTTGGCTTCGTTTATCGCTTCCGTGATTTCTCGCCTTTATGGTAGTCACAGCTTTGATTTGAGTCAGATAAATTTAGTATTTGGGCATACGACTTTCTTTGCTCAGGAAATCCCTTTTTACTTGATTTTGGGTGGATTGGCAGGATTATTAGGGATTTTGTTTAATAAAGGTGTGATTGCTAGTTTGGAGATGAATCAGCGTTTACTACACCTAAGTTTACCTTGGCGAATTGGAATTGTGGGGTTGGTTAGTGGAATTGCGATCGCTTTGTTGCCTGTAACTTTTCGTAATAATGCTGGGCTAAGAGAAATTATATTGATGGGTGATGCTCATTGGTTATTTGCCGCGATCGCTCTTTTAGTCCAGTTTACCCTGATTCTTTTAACTTATGGCTCTGGAGCGCCTGGGGGTTTACTTGTTCCCACTTTAGTTTTAGGCTCGGCTCTTGGTTATTTGGTTGGTACTGCCGAACAAAGTTGCTTGGGGATGAGTGCAGCAACAACCTATGCTCATGTAGGGATGGCGGCATTTTTCAGTGCTGTCTCTAAAGTACCGATTACAGCAGTGATCATTGTGTTTGAGATGACGACAGATTTCAATCTGGTGCTACCTTTGATGATTGTATCTGTAGTTGCCTATTTAGTAGCGGAAAAAATTGATCACAGGTCGCTCTATGACCTTTTACTCGAAAGAAAAGGCATTCACATTCAAAAAGAGCCAACTACCGATGGGCTGTTAGCACAACTCAGCGCCGCAGAGGTCATGCAAAGACGTGTTGAAACTCTCTCTAGCCAGATGAGTATTGATGAAGCAGTGCAAGCATTTTCTCAGTCTCACCATCGCAATTTCCCGATTTTAGATAATGGTAAAGTTGTAGGTATTATCACTCAGAAAGATTTAGTTACCAACGCTTCGCAACAGATAAAGGGAAATACAACTATCAGCGATATCATGACACCAGAGCCAGTGACTGTTAGCCCTACAGCCACACTAGCCTATGTTTTGCATATACTTAATCGTCATAATCTCAGCTGCTTACCTGTAACCGAAGGCAGAAAACTAGTAGGAATTATTACTCGTAGTGATATTATCCGTGTAGAAGCAGAGAGGTTAAGTGGCCAGATTCAAGCGATAGAACCAAAATCAGCGCCTTCTTATGTAGTTTATCAAACTCGCACTCCGGCTACAGGCAAAGGCAGACTACTAGTACCGCTTTCACATCCACAGACAGCCAAGACTTTATTAGAAATGGCAGTTGCGATCGCTAAACAACGCAACTATGAAATAGAATGCTTACAAGTAATTATTGTCTCACCAAGGCGTATCCCATCAGAAACACCAGTAGACACTACCAAAAGTCACCGTCTTCTGGAAGAAGCAATATTATTAGGTCAAAAACAGCGTATTCCTATTCATACCCAGATACGAGTTGCTCATAATGTTGCTGAAGCAATTTTGGAAACTGTCAAAGAGCGACATATTGATTTAGTATTAATGGGTTGGAAAGGCACTACATCAACGCCTGGTAGAGTTTTCAGCCGAATAGTAGATACCATAATTCGACAAGCTCCTTGTGATGTTGTCTTAGCTAAGTTAGATGACAAAAAAGCCTTTGACCGTTGGTTATTGCCAATTGCCGGTGGGCCTAACTCTCGCCAAGCAATTAAATTATTACCTGCCTTGAGTTCCTTAAGTTCATCCCCTAAAATCAAGCTGTGTCAAGTTTTTCAGCCGAGTAATTTCACACCTGACACAAGATTATTAGAAAAATCCCTTCATTTTCTCCAACACCGAGTTAATGGTAAAGTACTCGCTACTTCAGTCCAGTCCAATTCTGTTTCTGAGGCTGTCATTGAGTGTGCTGCACAAGACAACACCGATGTGATTATTTTAGGTGCTAGTCGTGAAAGTTTATTACAACAAGCAATTCAAGGAAATATTCCCGAAAAGATTGCGCGGAATAGTAATTGCACAGTCATTATGGTCAAAACGTAAAATATACAAATATAGCTCCAAGTTTTATTCAAAAATGACTCAAACAATATCGAGAAACCGAGAATATTGCTCCGAAAGTTAGAACAAAACAAACTTCTCTAAAGCTGAATGAAGAGCAACTTAAACTTCTCGAAGAAATAGTTGAGAAAAAGAATGATGCCACTTTGTAAGAAATTCGTGCAGAACTCAAAGAAAAAACAGGAATAACAATTGGGATATCTACGATGCACCGAATGCTAGAGAGGATAGAAATCAGCCTTAAAAAAACATTGCACGCCTCGGAAAAAGATACAGAAAGGGTTCAATTATTAAGATTACAATTCTGGCTTCAACTTCATGGGATACTGGCAGAAGACCTTGTTTTCCTTGACGAATCAGGAGATAACCTATCTTTGGATGGCACTCAAGCTAGAGGATTAGGTGGTGCATTGACATCCTTAGCACAGCAACCCTTTGTCCCTTGGATTTTAGGTATAGTGGCTTTAGGTTTGATTGCTTATGGCATCTATTCCGTCATTGAGGCTCGTTATCGCCATATTAATAATTTATAAATTAGTAAAAAAAGAAGCTATATTCATAGAACTAACTACGGAGACGAAAAATTAAGGGTTTAAACAAGGGTATAAGGGCAAAATAAAGTCAAAAATTATCTAGTTTTTAGCTTTATTTTGCTGGAAAGTTTAAATTTACAACTTTAGTTAAAAAACCTAGTAACAATAACATCGAAAATAGCATTATAAACGCTATCAAATTAAACTCTAAACCAAATCCGGTAGGATTATTCATCCAGCGCAAAATCCAGAAAGTATTATTACCAATAATAAATGAAGGAATTTCTAATATTTTAAAAATTGGTATTAGTAAAAAACTAGAAATTAGTACTAAAGCCAAAGTCATAAAGGCAATTTTTAATAAAGATTTTAAACTTGAATGCGGTCTAGATTTATCCTTAGCAAAAGGTATCTCTTGGCGAGTTACACTAGGAGGCGCATAAATCGCCACCCCTTCTTCCCTATCTTCAACTTGAATCGACTGCGGACAACGTAATAACTGTACTGCTATCCAGATATCGCCAACTGCACCCCCTGTATTAAATGCAATTACCCAAATCAACCAAGATGCTTGCGGGAAAATTGCTAACAATAGCAAACATACAACATCAATAACTATCAATGGTGCTAAACCAATCACAATAAAAGCATTACGGTGAAACAAGTTACCCGGTGAAGTGGCATAAGCAAGGGGTAATAAATACTTAACTTTCAATCCATAACGTGGCGAACCACCAAAAGCAGCAAAAGCAATTCCATGCACTAATTCATGAACGAAAATAGTTCCAAAGATAATAGCAAGTACACCCACAAAAGCCAATATTACTGGCCAAATACCTCCATCAGAACCTTCTACACTAAAAATCACAGATTGTTGATGAATAATAGCGTAATACCAACTCGCACCAGCCGCCGCCAATATTAAAAGCAACGAACCTAAAGTAGTCCAAATCAATGATATTTCTGGAGTGAGCCGAAACACATAGATTGGCTGATTGCGAGTTAATATACTCATAATTGATCCCAATTATTAACCTGTAATTTTTAGGTTAATAATACTTAGCTTTTTTTGCATCACACTCAGAGATGATTTATAAAGTAAATCTTAGGTAGGGTGTGTTATAGCTTCAGCCTAACGCACCGCCAGATTATGATGGTGCGTTAGCCGATTTTACATAGTTATGGTGATTATTTGGCTCCCAATATGCGCCTAACGCACCCTACGATAATTTTGATTAAATTGCCTTTTGTAATTCTTCAGATGTTAGAGATTTGATTAAACTTAATGGGAGTGGTTGCCGACTAATATTATTAATGTAATCTGTACTCAAATATGGAAGAAAATTCGCTTGGTCAACAGCATAAGTTTCCAAAAAAGCAACACTCAAAGCTTGAATATAGCGTTGTGCTAAAGCTGGACTAGAACCGATGATTGCTGTAGGGACAGGTACAACTGCATTGGATGATTCGGAAATTGTAGAAAAATGTGTACCACCATTGATAAGTGCTAAATATTTGTTTGGTGTTGTTAACCAAGTAAAAGGCTGAATTTGTTCTGGCAAAGCCGGAGCAACTGTATCAGCACTACCAGACACAATCATCAACGGAATTTTAATCTTGCTGAGACTAGCTTGGCCAAAAATACTACTATCAACTGGATTAATTGCAATCGCCGCTTTTATTCTACTGTCAGATAAATTGTATTCAGTATGAGGTAAATTGACTGCCAAACATTGCAGTAAAAGCGAAACATTTAATGTATCTTCTAACGCGGGGCAATCGCTATTTAATTTTTTAAAATTAATTTCTGCACCTACTAAAGCTAATGCCGTATATCCACCAAATGATTGTCCAATTACACCAACTTGCTCTAAATTTAAACGTCCTTGAAATTTTGGATTATTTTTTGATAAACGAGTCAATTCATCAAGTAAGAATTTAATGTCTAAAGGTCTATCAATAAATTCTCTAGGATTAGTAACTCTATCTGCCGTACCTGATAATAAAGCTTGTAGTTGTTTTGAATTACTACCAGGATGTTCAGGAACAGCAACCACAAAACCATAAGAAGCTAAATGTTCTGCTAGATATGCAAAACTGGTTCTATCAGAGCCAAGTCCGTGTGAGATGAAAATTACGGGACGAGGATTTTGAGTGATTGGTAGATAAATATCAGCCGGAAATTGTCTAAGACGCGATAAATCATTAAGTAAAATAGTTTGTTTTATAAACCTAAAGCTTCCAGGTTTTCTCAAGTCCTGCAATGGTGCAACTTTAAGAGTAGAAGTATTTATTAGCTGTTGCTGAGACTGTTGGTTAACAAGAGCGACTGCATTTTGAGTTTGATTAACTAAATCTTGTAAAGCGTCTACAATTTCTAAACTCTGATTTAAATTAATAGAAATTGCACTTGCAGGGAATTTTTGTAATACATTTAAAAGTGTAAAATTCTGTTTGTTTGTTGCAGATAAAATCAATGCAGCGCGAATTGCATAGAATCCTGATAAGTTAGATTCTGTCTGAATAACTTTTCCTAATTTTTCTAATAATCTTTCCCCAATAGGTGTATATAAAAACTGTGAAACTTCTATTTGACTCAAAGGAATAGGAGTGATTAAAGCTTTTCGCAGTTGAGTTAGTTGCTTTTTGCCTACATATCTGCTGTATGAAGCTAAACTTTCGTCTACTTTACCTGTTTTTACATAGCTTTCTAATGAACTAATGGGTATAGACTCTTCTAAAAGACCATAGTTAAATTTTATTCTTTCAGCACCTAACGCGGGATAAGCGGTGAGTGTGGATAATAAACTTATACTAAAAATATTCCAAGCTCTTTTGAGCAAAATCATTTGTTTACCTATCAGATGTTGCATACACTTTAAATAAAATTAGCTGACAAGAGAATTTGATAAAGATTTACATCCTTTTCAACTAAACAGGCATGACCACTATGAGGTAGAGTTATTAATTGAGAATTAGGAAAAATACTACTTAAACGTTGTGCTTCGGCTTCTGATGGCAAAAGTCGATCATTTTTACCAGCAATGAGTAAGACAGGTTGAGTAATTTGAGATAATTTTTTCTCATCAATATCAAATTCTCTCATCAAAGCTAGTCGCTGACTAGCAGTTGCTTTAGGTGCAGAGCTAGTTGATTTTAAAAGAGCTTGACTAGCCGCAGGTGAAATTTGCTTTAAGTTAGTATTTACCCCCACTCTCATCTACCAGAACTGTGGGTGGTGGTGTAGCTGGAGCTGCGATCGGTCGCTCAATTGCTGGTAAGGTAGGTGCAGCAATTGGTGGTGTTGCAGGTGCAATTACTGGCTCATTCGCAGGTAATAAATTAGCAGAATACGCAGAGGAATTTATTGAAGAACTTCAGCCAACCACTGGCTTGGGATTAGGTGCAGATCACAAGCCTGTTGAATTACCCCGTCATTACTGTTGGGAAGAACTAAAAGCACTATCCAAACCCCAAGGTGGAGTAATTCAACTTTAATAAACTAAAAAGGTATAAGGGATCTGCGGGTTAATAGTGTCCCAACCAGCCGGGTTTCGACACTTCGACAAGCTCAGTGCATCGCTTCGCTCAACCCTCAAAGATCGAGAGTTGAGCGGAGTCGAAACTCGGTTTACTGGTACTTTATTTTCATGCAATTCCCTAAGCTGAAACACATCTAAGTTTGAATGCACATCCGATAAGACTGCGATCGCTCACCAAACGATCGCCTGTCTGCATTCTCTCCCTTATTTCATCAAACTCATCCTCAATTTAGCGAACGGTGAGTGATGAAGTCGCTATAAACAATCCCATACAATTTATTCCTTCATAATGGAGGTGCTAACTAAACAATACTTTTGTCTACCAATGGAATACATTTGTACTGATACAGAGCATCAAAGTTATTTAGATATCAATTCTAAATTAAGCAAAACTGAGAAAATACTAAAGATTGGAGCTTATATCGTAAACTTACCAGATGATTCAGTTCTGAAATCGCTATGTAAAACTGAGGATTTGCAATTTTTATGGTGGAAGATGCGTTGCTTTTATGGACAAATTGCTGAATGTTTTTGTCTTTTATTCTTAAAAGAAAATATAGAAGAACGTAGTTTTAACATAAAAGATATTTTTAAGGATGCTTTTGATAAAAAATGTATTAGCAGAAATGACGTACACATTTATACCTTTGAAACAGAACGCATTTTGAAGGAATGGAATCTAATTGAAGCTGGATTTCCCTATCTTATTGCAGAAATGCCTAACTTTCCTTTTAACGAAGATATAAAATTATTCTTCGATTTTTTAGATAATCAAGCTACTGAACAGATTAAACGACATACCGCAAAGTACTATGAAATTAATATTAATGAACGTTCTAAAATTTATGGGCAAGTTTATGAAGCTGCACGGGGTAAATCAGATAACATAAATAAACTCTTAACAAATCCAATTATTCATAGATATAAGTTGAAAGAGGAAATTATAAAATTTTTATGTATCAAGTCCCAAGTAGATCCAGTTATTCAACAAAATTTGAAAGCATTGCAAACCGCACACAATGATTTTGATTTATTAGCAGTGGAAAATTGTAAAAATCGAAATAGTAGTGGAAAAACTTTAAAATCTGAAGTTTGGAAAAATGGCGAAAGATATATACTTACAAAAAAGGGATTAATTAAAGAACCATTGATTGAAGAATTAAGAGCGTACTTTTCTGAAAGTTCTCTACAAGAAGCCAGGTCAGTTCTACAGCAGTTTGTTCATTGTAATTAATATTTAATAAAAATTAAAGCTTTTGGACATTAGCATTTTGTCCAAAACTTTACCAAATTTAACATGATTTGGTTAACGGATTTAGATATTTAGCAAATCAGTTGGAGCCTGCATTTGGCTAATTATAGTGAAATCAACTTCTCCAATCATTTGAGAAGAGTAATTATGATTTGAATTTTAGCTTTACAAAACTTTATTTGATAGCACTTATCCAAGATTAGAGATTTTTGAGCTTATTTTAGTAAGCGAAGTTAAACAGTTATTTCTCTAAGGTTTGAAGAGGTTGTCATAATAATGGCAAATATCTCTTAACACTTTTCTGAGTAGGCATTCTGTAGAGCTTCATTAAAATTTTCAGATTGAAAATTCCTCTGATATTAGTGTCGAAAAGCCATTCAAAATCCACTAATTCTCAGGATAGTTAACTATGTCTGCAAATCTGAAGGAGTTGTATGTCTTTCTCGTTCTGTAACAAACATTTCCTAGCACAAAAAATTGGGTATAGTTCACATACTCTTAAATCAATACGGCAACGTGGTGAATGGATTGAAGGAATTCATTATGTTCGAGAGAATTCTAGAACAATTCGTTACAACTTAGAACTTTGCCTTAATTGGCTGGCCAATAAGCACAATCCAGACGCACACCAGAAAGAAATTGTCCGCTATTTGACAAGTTTAGAAGTCCAAACAACTCGAAAAAATAAAAGGTGATTTTTATGCTCACTAACAAGGAAACTGCGTTGGAATGGCAGTTTCAATACTATTTGATTAAACCGCCTAATAGCAATGACAAAAAGAGGAATTGACAATGGATGAAATACAGAAAGAAGTGATCGCTGCTAGTAACAGCGATCGCCAAATAAAAAAAAATTCTTCTGCTCAAGATTCTAACAGCATTAACACAATAACGCCTAAGCTACTTCTTCAGGAATTGCAATCAATACCTAAAGATTGGGCACTGGTTGCAGTGGGGAATCATAAAGCTCCATTGGGAAATAACTGGCAAAATACTCCTTTGGAACTACATGATTTTGAAGCAGCAGTCGAAACTGGAGAATTCCAATGCCTAAAAATGAAGAAACAGGATGGCAAAATCATTAATACGCCTGTTTCTCGGTGGTGTGCAGTTGGCGTTCTTTGTGGAACTCCATCAAACGGGTTAGTGTTTGTTGATCATGATGGAGCAAGTTGTGACGACCTAATTCAGAAACTTTCACAACAGTCTGTTGAAGCGGCATTACCTCAAACAGTTACCTTAACATCAGGTAGAGAAGGACGCTATCAGGCTATTTATCGAGTACCAGAAAAGTACTGGGGAGCGATCGCCACCAAAAAAATCAAACCAGACACCAAAGGAGAAGATGGCAAGCCTGAACAACTGGAACTCCGTTGGGATGGTTGTCAGTCTGTTGTTGTTGGGTATCATCCTGTTACAGGAGCCTATCAATGGTTTCCGGGACAGTCACCTGCGGAATGTGAGATTGCAGAAGCTCCTTTATGGATAATTGAGCAAATGCTGGAGAATACATCTCCGCATCAACTTACTCAGTCAAAATCTAAGACTTTAAATAGTGTACGAACATGGACTGACAAGCAATGGGCTTTATCTTACCTCAATGCTATTCCTTCAACCGAAAACTACGATATCTGGATTAAGGTTGGAATGGCTTTACACTCTGTTAGCCAAGAATTGTTACCTGAGTGGGATAACTGGAGTCGAGGTGCTACGAACTATGAGGGAAATGCTTGTGCAGCGCATTGGCAGTCTTTTAAATCTGGTAAGGGTATTGGGTTAGGCACATTAGGATTATTCGCTAAACAGAATGGTTGGCAATCTCCATTTAGTATTAATAGAAGCGAGAGCAAGGATGATCAAAAGTCTTTATCATCATGTCTTGAACAATCTGAAGATATAGAGGAATTGGCTCAAGAGGTTCAACAACTTCTTGAAATCACTGAGGAACCTGCACCTGTTCAATCATTACTTTCTTCTCACCTGACGATTCCATTAACGTGCTTAGCCAAACGATTCAATGTTCCGCTCGAAACTTTTATTGGAGTTTTCTTACCTGTTGCAGGTTCTTTATTAAGGGTTAATACTTATATCGAAATTGATGCTGCTACAAACTTCTGTCCACCTGCAATTCTGTGGATGGGTTTGGTTGGTGAAACAGGGACTACAAAATCACCGATTTTCAATAGCATACTGAATCCGCTGGAGGAGTTACAGGCAGATGCGGAAGAGGCTTATAACCAGGAATTAGACCAATGGCAAAAACTCTCCAAAGATGAGAGAGAAAATATACCTACTGAACCAACTCCGCGAGAGTATTACCTTCAAGATGCAACTTTAGAGGCGATCGCTGATTATTTAAGCAAACAACCAAATCGAGGAATTATTTTTGATGTTGATGAATTAGCAGGATTATTTGCTGGGTTTAATCAATATCGTCCTCAAGGCAAAGGTAATGATCGTCAAAAATGGCTATCTGCTTATGACGGTAAAGCTATTAAGATTAACCGCAAAACTGGCCCTAGAGTGTCGGTACCTCGTACATCTGTAAGCGTGGTAGGAACAATTCAACCCTGTGTTTTACAAAAACAGATGGGTAACTTGAAGGAAGATGACGGTTTTTGGCCTAGATATATGTGGATTCAGGTACCATTAACCGAAATGCCACCACCTGGTGGTGATACAACCCATAACCTCTCAATATTGCTTCAAACACTTTACAAGAACTTAGAAAACTTGCCGCCTAAGACTTACAAACTGAATCAACGTGGGCAACAAGTTTGGAAAGAATGGCATTGTTGGTGTGAAAAGCAGAAAGTTTCTGAACCAAATCCTGCATTGAGAGCTATTTATCCAAAATCTAAAGAGAGAGCAGCTAGGATTGCTCTGATAATCCATTGTGTAAATGCCATTGTTGATGATCGAATACCGGAACCTATCGTGCCAAGCGAGATATTGGAGGCAGCGATATCATTTACAAATTGGTTGATTGGTCAAGCTCGTCTGATTTATGCTGACTCTGGCATAACTAGTCATCCAGATTCATCAAAAATTACCCGATTTGTAGAACGGTTTAGAGGAACGGGCTGGATTACTGCAAGGAAAGTTACTCATTGGTCATCGAGCCGTGAGAAACTAAGTGCTGATATGGCTAGAGCATTCATGAGACAGGTTATCGATTTGGGTTATGCAGTTGATAATCAACAGTCTGGTAGAGCTTACCAAATCAGAATCAAAGATGACTCTGGTAATACTGGTAACAATGTACTCTAACTGCTTTGTGCAATAGCTTTGAAGCTTGGTAACAAAAGTGTTAACAGGCTGGTAACAAATAGCAATGTAAGGCTTGAATGCCTTAGCGGAAGGGTATCTAATGACGGTAACAAAGATTTTACAATCATGAGTATTCTGTTACCGTCGATCTCTTTCCTTTCAAATAACCAAATATCAAAGGATGTATTAAGTTGCAGAAAAGCCTGTTACCAAATAGTTAATAAGTTTGTTACCAGTCTAGAAGCTTCCTGAGCTAAAGAATCTAATGTAATTTGTTACCAAATTACCAACTTCCATCTTTACGTTATCGAGCAAGTTTATTAAAAGCGGCACAATATTTTCATCTAGGTAAATATTTATTACTGTATCTAGCGAACTATTGCACTTATGTAGGTTTGTTGACTGAATACTATTCTGGGGTAAAACTGGGGTAAAACTTGATGATAATGCTTAAAAACTTCATAAATGCGTTATTTTATGAGGTCTGCAAAACCTTTATCCCCCGGTTCAAATCCGGGTGTCGCCTTTTAAGAATATCAAGGTTATGGGGCTTTCAAGCCCTTTTTTGTTTAGCGTTCAAGGTTTAATTTTCAAAGCCTTCAACCATTTTTGGGGTTATTTTGGGGAAACAACTGGGGTAAAAATGTCAGGCAAAGGTTTTTACCCCAGTCAATTAGCTTATGGAATCTCAAAAATCTTAAAGTATTGCCCCTAGGCGTTCAGTGCAGATAAATAACTCTAACAGCAGTCTCCAATTAGTTTTTTCCACCCTATTATTACGCCGACAGGAGAGCTAAAAACTAAGCGTTTCTACTTTTTGACAGGACAATAAGTAGTTAGACAGCTTTATTTAATGTAGTCTACTTCATTAGACTAGGAAAGTCTATAGATTGATAAATACACTATTCATATTTAATATCTTCCCACTCTCCCCATTCATCTTTACACCACCCAAAACTACGCCAACATCCACGACTATTAGATTGTCTTTCAAAAACAAACTCAATGACACTTTCACCTGTTGTAAGACACAGGCGCTTTTTACTAATAGCGTCAAACAAAAATAGCGTCAGGCTAACATGAAAAACATTGTCTCCATTTTCAGTACCAACCATATCACCGCCTATCACAGCTAACCAAACTGTAGATAGGGGAGATTTTTCTGTTTCCATTGTCCACATCCATCGACAAAATGAAGGAGAATGCAGTTTTTTCGTATCTAAATAAATTTCTGTATCGCGTTTAAAATTATGACCCATAAACTCCTGAAAATCATCCAATAGAGCATCGATAATTTCATAAAAATCTTCTTTTGTATATGATTCATTCTCTTTACCTAGATTCCAAAGCTTTTGTTCAATATTTAATTTCATGTTTGAGTTAACCAAAATAATATGTTTATAATAGCGATATTTGAAAAACTTATATTAATTTAAATAAATTAAATTTTATCCCCTTATTTACTAGTATTAAAACTCTCTAAAATCGAACTAAATAATTATTCTTATCTTCCTTTTTGTTTTTGGCAATTCGTTAAAAAATCAAAAATGAGTTATGATACTATATATATTACTATTGCTCAATAAGCAAGTTAAAAAAATTGATTAAGCAATTTCTCAACCGACCACCAGAGGTCACGTTTGAGGATTTGCGCCTTTTTTAGAGTACTATTTGAATTTGAAGTATTCCATCATACTTTATCCTGACTCTGAAGGAGGATATGTTGCTCAAATTAAAGATTTACCTGGATGTCTCAGCCAAGGTGAAACAATAGAAGAAACGATGGAAAATATTAATGAAGCCAGAGAATTATGGATTGAAACGGCTTATGAAGCTGGAGACGAAATCCCTTTACCTATCACTGATGATAAATACAGTGGTAAGCTACTTCTGAGAATGCCAAAATCTCTACATCGTCAGTTTAGCTGAAGCATCTGAACAAGAAAATGTCAGTTTAAATCAGTATATTCTGTTTTTATTAAGTGCATCAGTTTAACACTTGTTCAATATCTAAATTTCTCTTAATTTCAACAGAGTGGGTGTTCTGTGCTAAAAGATAGTATGATTTTCAGCCTGAACACTCACCATGACTAATGCCTTTAACCGACTTGCACCCTTCATTCAAGAATATATCTACCATCACAACTGGACTGAATTACGACCAGTGCAAATTGCTGCTTGTGAAGTGATTTTTGACACTGATGCTCATTTGTTAGTAGCAGCAGCCACGGCGGCCGGAAAAACAGAAGCAGCATTTCTACCAGTTTTAACTGTATTACATAATTATCCTACTAATACAATTGGTGCATTATATATCGGCCCAATCAAAGCTTTAATTAATGACCAATTTGAACGCCTCAATGGCTTACTTAAAACAGCAGATATTCCTGTTTATCATTGGCATGGTGATGTGGCTCAAAGTCGCAAAAATCAGCTTTTAAAAAAGCCTCAAGGCATTCTTCAAATTACGCCAGAATCTTTAGAGAGTTTATTAATAAATAAACATCATGATTTAGTGCGTTTGTTTGGAGATTTAAAATTTGTCATCATTGATGAAATTCATGCCTTTATGGGTTCGGAACGTGGTTGTCAGATTATTTGTCAATTGCAGCGTTTAGCCAATGCAATTCAATCACAACCCAGGCGTATTGGTTTATCAGCTACTCTTGGTGATTATTCAATGGCGGAAGAATGGCTACGTTCGGGAACTGATAAACAAGTAATTACTCCTAAAATTGAAGCTGGTAAACGTCAAATTAAACTGGCTGTCGAACATTTTTATATTCGTGATGATATTAATTCATCGGAAATATATGATAATTATCTTTTTAATCTTAGCCAAAATAAAAAATGTCTGATATTTGCGAATAACCGCACTCAAACTGAATCTGTAATTGCTTCCCTGCGGCAAATTGCTCAAGCACAAGCACAAGCAGATATTTATCATGTCCATCACGGGAGTATCTCAGCTAGTTTGCGCCAAGCTGCGGAAAAAGCTATGCAAGAACCCCATTACCCTGCTGTAACTGCGGCAACACTTACCTTAGAATTAGGTATCGATATTGGTAATTTAGAGCGAGTCATTCAGTTAGAATCACCTTTGTCTGTAGCTAGTTTTTTACAAAGGTTGGGACGGGTTGGAAGAAGAGGTGAAACGGCGGATATGCGCTTTGTTTGTGCTGAAGATGAACCTTTATCGGAAGCATATCTGCCTGAGCAAATTCCCTGGCAACTTTTACAGTGTATTGCCATTATTCAACTGTATTTAGAGGAACGCTGGATTGAGCCGATAAAGCCGCCAAAATATCCTTTGAGTTTGCTTTATCATCAGACAATGAGTATTTTATTAGCGGCAGGAGAATTATCCCCAGCGAATTTAGCTAAACAAGTTTTAAATATGCCACCTTTTGCGGCAATTTCTCCAGCCGATTTTAAATTGTTGTTACGTTATTTAATTGATATTGGTCATATTCAACAAACTGAGCAAGGTAAATTAATTATCGGTTTGACTGGGGAAAAGATAGTCGGAAGATTTCAATTTTATGCTGTGTTTGCTGACAATCAAGAATATACCGTAAAGCAAGGCACAACAGAAATTGGTAGTATTGTGACACCGCCACCTGTGGGGAATCAATTTGGTTTAGCTGGTCGCACTTGGGAAGTTTTAGAAGTTGATTTTAAAAAAAAGTTAGTTTTAGCTAAACAGGTAGATGGTAAAGCGACTGTTTATTGGCGTGGTGGTGGCGGTACTATTCATACTAAAATTTTACAACGAATGCGACAGGTTTTAATAGAAGATGTTGAATATAGCTATTTACAAAAAAATGCTCAACAACGCCTAAAAACAGTTAGAGAATTATTTCAGTCTGCTGGATTAGCGAAATCTTATATATTGCCATTAGATAAAAATAAATGTTGTATTTTCCCTTGGATGGGAACAGTAGCTTATCGCACTTTAGAAAGATTTCTGAATGCTTTTTGTCGAGAATCTTTAGAAATTAGTAGTATGGGTGGAATGAACCCTTATTATATGATTTTGAAATTAGGCAAAGGTAAGCTGAAATATCTGCAATCAGAAATTGCTTCTTTGTGTGAGCAAAGAATTTCCGCCGAAGATTTAATCAGTACAGCCGAAGCTCCAGAAATGCAAAAATATGATGAATTTATTCCCCATGCTTTATTACGCAAAGCTTTCGCTTATGATTATTTAGATATAGAAGAACTCAGACAGCAAGTTGCTCTTTGGCAAGTTACGGAATGCGATCGCACTTAAGATAGATGTTTTTTAAATAAAACAATTCAGATGTCGGACTGTAAAACATTAAATATACTCTCCTAGAAATCAAGCTCTGACTTCTGCTAGAGGAATCTTTACCTTTGTTACAGATAGTCTTGATATGTCTTGGATAAAGTTGATTGGTTTCAAAATAGGTGAGATTTTAGCTCAATTTCATCACTAACTTATATTTAAAGTCAGCCAATTAACTCCAAAAACCTCAAGATAATGGAGTACAGTCCGGTCATGATACATTTAATTTCTCAGGTATTTTCTCGTATTAATTCCCTGTTAAATCAATTTCAGGTAAAGCAGTTTGTCGCTGTAGTATTAGTAGGATTTTTAGTCTTGACGACAAACGCTAATATTGAGCGTGGTAACACCAAAGCTGTCACTAGAGAGCTTGATAGAGTTGTACATCAGGATAAGGCTGATAGACCAAAAACTACTGGTGAGTGGAACAGAGAAGCTCGTCAAACTGAAAATGACCCTGGTAAACGCGCTGAAAGAATTGCGAAAGAATCAGCAGAGGCTGTTAAACAATGGGGTTCAGTTTATCCTGATACAGCTAAACGCAGCGCCAACAGTGTAGATGAAAATACAAGATAGGTATTGAAGAAGGGTTTAGGGGTATAGGGGTGTACTTCGACCCTTCTCCTGCCGGAGACGCTACGCGAACGACAGGCTCAGGGCGGCGCTGCGCTCAGTAAGCAGGGTGTAGGTTTTCAAAACCCCTACACCCATTCTCAACAGTCAGTCCAACAATTTTAAGCTTTGAGGCTGAAAATCTTTTCGATTACATCTTCAACGACTTTATCGGGGGTGGATGCGCCAGAAGTCACACCGACGACGATTTTACCTGCTGGTAGCCAATTTTCGGCGATCGCTAATTCTCCATTTAACTGGCGATGTTCAATAGCGTCACCAGATTTAATTCGTTCTACGGAATCAATATGGTAAGAAGGAATACCCTTTTCAAAGGCAATTTGTTGTAATTGCGTAGTATTTGATGAGTTAAACCCACCAATTACCACCATTAAATCTAATTCATGTTGTACTAATTCCAACATGGCATCTTGTCGTTCTTGGGTAGCATCACAGATGGTATTAAAGCTTTGAAAATGCTCGTTTAACTGGTCGGGGCCATATTTCTGCATCATCGTCCGTTCAAACAATTTACCAAGCTGCTCAGTTTCCCCTTTTAACATAGTAGTTTGGTTAGCAATCCCCACCCGTTCTAAATCTTGATCTGGGTCAAAACCAGCAGAACAAGCTTTAGCAAATTTTTGCAAAAATTCTTCTCGATTACCACCATTTAAAATGTAGTCAGCAACATATTGTGCTTCTTTTAAATTTAGGACAATTAAATATTTGCCAGCAAAGGAACTAGTTGCAACTGTTTCTTCATGTTTATATTTACCGTGAATAATGGAGGTGTAATCGATTTTTTTATGCTTTTCCACGGTATTCCAAACTTTAGATACCCAAGGACAAGTTGTATCAACTATTTTGCAGCCTTTATCGTGTAATATCTGCATTTCTTGAACGCTGGCTCCAAATGCAGGTAGGATAACTACATCGTTGTTGTCCACCACCGAAAAGTCTTTTTTGCCTGTTTCTACAGGAATGAATTTTACTTCCATTTCCTGCATTCGCTGATTCACAGAAGGATTATGGATAATTTCGTTAGTAATCCATATACGTTCGGTGGGGAAGTGCTGACGAGTTTCGTAAGCCATTGCAACAGCGCGTTCTACACCCCAGCAAAACCCAAAAGCTTGGGCTAACCGGATGGTAACATCACCCCGTTGCAGACTGTAATTGCGATCGCGGATTTCTTGAATCAAACTGCTGTGATACTCAGATTGCAACTGGGTTGTGACTTCGGCTTGATGGCCAAACCCCTTGCGATTGTAATTTTCTGAATGTTGGAGTGAACGTTTAAAAGCTTTTGTATCCATGTTTAACTCTGTGGTGTCTCCTCCTTCTGATTTTCGCGCGTGAAGACCAAATTTAGAAGTATGAAGTGTAAAGTCTAAAATTTTCCCCCACTCCCCACTCCCTACTCTCCACTCCCCGATGTAGTATAAATCTGCAATGCAGTCCGCCAAACCAGATAGCCGGCAGGACTGAGATGTAAACCATCTGTGGAAAGTTCCGGGCGGAGATTACCTTGTTGATTAGCAAATAAGGAATATAAATCGAGATATTTTGCCTTACGTCTAGTGGCTATACGTTGTAATTGTTCATTTAATAAGCGAATGCGACTATTAGGAATAGTTAAAAGTTTGTCTCGTCCTTCCCAGGTGGCTTCTTCTGCGCCATGTGGCAAAATCGACTGAACAACTATTTTGGCTGTGGGATGAGTTTTGCGGAGGTATCTGATAATTTGCCGCAGATTCTCTAAAATCACTTCATCACTTTCTCCCCGAATGAGGTCATTAATGCCAATCATGACAAAAATCACCTCTGGTTTAGTGCTATCAAATATATCTAATCTTTTTAAGAGTCCTGTACTGTTTTCGCCAGAAACTGCTTGATTTAGCCAATATCGATTTTCTGGTAATAATTCTGTGGGGAACCAGAGGCTGATAGAGTCTCCCACCAAGATACTTAAATGCTCAGGATTTTTTTCAGTAGCAGCTTGAGCTTCTTGTTTAAGAATATCTAACCACTGTTGGTAATTAAGTTGATGATGACGGCCTAACTCTGGTGCGACAGTTTGGGATGTATTGATTGTTTGCTGTGACGGCGAACCACCAAAAACGGCGGTCAATCTCTGCTTTTGCAAAATTAGCAGGATGACCGCCAACATCAGTATGCCGTTGGTTGCCAACGATAACAATGCCCAAGTGGGGAAGGTTTTTGCAGAAGTGGTCACGACTAGCGAAATTTGCCAATAATTTGACTCAAATTTTATCCGCTAGTTCGCAAAAGTCACACTATATTTAGTAATTGCTTTTACATTGACCACTATCTGCGGAGATGAGCAAACTGTTGGGGAATTAAGAAATAGGTCTATCCCCACCAAATTCAGAGTTGTAACCTTCCTCACCGTGTTCGTTGATATCCAAACCTTGAATTTCCGTTTCTTCTTTAACACGCAAACCAATGGTAGCATCGATTACTTTGAGAATAATAAATGTACCAACTGCGGCGATCGCATAAGCAACTACAATTGCTACTAGTTCTACTCCTAGTTCACCAAAGTTACCTTTGAGTACACCATCTTTACCTGCGGAATTAACCTGGCTTGTGGCAAAAATAGCGGTTAAGATTGCTCCGACTGTACCACCTACACCATGTACAGGATAAGTATCTAAGGCATCGTCAACTTGGAGTTTATGTTTGAAACTGACGGCATAGAAGCATACAGTAGCAGTAATAAAACCAATTAAAATCGCAGCTAACGGAGTAACAAATCCGGCGGCGGGAGTAATACCAACCAGACCTGCAACTGCACCTGTGGCTGCACCTACGGCTGTGGGTTTACCCCGGAGAAATGCTTCTAAAAGCAGCCACATCAACGCACCCGCAGCAGCAGAGGTATTAGTAGCGACAAAGGCTGTAGTTGCTACGTTTGTCGCTACATCACCAGAAGTTCCACTAGCAATAGATAAAGCACTACCAGCATTGAACCCAAACCAACCAAACCACAGCAAGCCAGCACCTAATAAAATAAAAGGTACGTTGTGAGGCGGGCTGAGGCGGTCGGGGTGAGTTTTGCGGGGGCCGAGAACAATTGCAGCGACTAAGGCCGATACACCAGAACTAATGTGAACGACTGTACCACCAGCAAAGTCAAGAGCGCCTAAACCACCGTATAAGCCGAGAAATCCACCTTTAGCCCAAACCATGTGAGCCAGGGGGCTATAAATAAAGGTTGACCAAAGTAAGACAAACAAACTGTAAGCGCGGAAACTCATCCGTTCCGCGATCGCACCAGAAATCAAGGCTGGGGTGATAATGGCAAACATGGCTTGATAAATCATGTATGCCTGATGGGGAATTGTCGGAGCATAAGAAACTACTTCTTGTGGTTCGGAACCTTGGAGATAATTTGTTGTTTCTAGCCCGACACCATTTAACCCCAGCCATTGTAAACCACCGATAATCGCGTTTCCTGGTGCAAATGCCAAGCTATAGCCCCACAAAACCCAGGTAACACCTACAATTGCCATCAACACAAAGCTCATCATTAAGGTGTTGAGGATATTGCGCGATCGCACAAATCCACCGTAAAAAAACGCTAATCCTGGTGTCATCAACAAAACCAGTGCAGATGATACCAGCATAAAAGCTGTATCTCCTGTATCAGCCGCAGGTGGTGTGGCTGCTGATGTTTGGGCGTAAGCACTACCTATGAGCGGCCATGCTAACAGAAATATAGAAACAGCCGCGATCGTCAAAACTTTCTTGAACACTTGTTTCTGTCCCTTTCTCACATCAGTCAATTTTTTTGTATACTTAATTACATTTCATGCTTTTTTATCATTGGTTTTTGTCGTGAAAGATACCCAACAGTATTGATTTTTAAAAGATTAACAAAAATATAATCCTTGTGATAGTTGTTCAGATATTAATTAATGTGTATCTATAAAATTTTTATATTATTCTTCGAGTCACCTTATTTCTGTAAGGGTTTTAAAAACGCTGTAGTTTGAGTTAGCATCTTCACCACATAATCAGTGAGAAATTCACAAGAGAAATTGCACTTAGTTCCGAGGTGCGAACATGATAATTAGAACACTAAGTAATGCGACACAAGTACCAATCAGGTCATAAGTATCGGGTGTAACTTTATCTACTCGCCAACCCCAAAGCATTGCCATAAAAATAAACACACCACCATAAGCCGCATAAACTCGACCAAAATTTGCAGGTTGAAAAGTAGAAATTACACCGTACAAAACTAAAGTAATTCCACCTAAAATTCCTAACCAAAACGACTGGCCTTGTCTTAACCACAACCAGATGAGATAACAGCCGCTTAGTTCAAATAAACCAGTCCAGACAAAATATATTAGAGATTTCATCATCATCAAAAACTCAAATATTAAAGTTAATCTGTAACCTCTCACCTGTTAACTCATATTGAATAAAAAAACCGCCCACTAAAAAGTTATGGGCGGATATTAGTCAGCAATAAGATGTAGAGACTTACAGAGTACTTGGTAAATCACCACCTGATGAAATTTCTCCAGAACTTGTCCCTTCCGAAAAACCACTAGGACTAGCTTCTTTGAGGAATCCACTGTAAGCTTCCATACCGTGTTCACCGATATCTAAGCCTTCTAATTCTTCTTCTCTGGTGACTCTAATGCCTAAAGTTGCTTTCAGCACTAACCAGAAGATGCTGCTAACAAGAACAGTCATTCCCCCTACTGCGGCCGCACCTAAGAACTGAGTAATAAACTGTCCTATGCCACCACCGAGAAATAAACCCTTAGCAGGGCCAAGACCTTCACCATACCAAGAGTAAACACCAGGGCCGACAGAAAATAAACCAACGCACAGAGTTCCCCAAACACCACAAACCAAGTGAACTGAGGTAGCACCAACTGGGTCGTCAATACCAATTTTGTCAAAAAATGGTACAGCGAAAACCACTACAATACCAGCAATCAAGCCAATAACTATGGAACTAGGAATGCTGACGTAAGCACAAGATGCGGTAATACCCACCAAACCAGCCAAAATTCCGTTAATAATCATGGATAAGTCTGGTTTACCCAAATA
This sequence comes from Nostoc sp. FACHB-190, assembly GCF_014696905.1. Lineage (NCBI taxonomy): Bacteria > Bacillati > Cyanobacteriota > Cyanophyceae > Nostocales > Nostocaceae > Nostoc > Nostoc sp. FACHB-190. Next base: position 118,882 of record NZ_JACJQW010000011.1, on the reverse strand, counting down.
CACCCAAGCGGTAATTGTGGCAGCAATTCCACCAACTGCACCCGCCATGTTGGTTGTCAAAGCAATGTGAGTAATTGCATTCGGGTCAGCCGCCATCACCGAACCAGGGTTGAAACCAAACCAGCCCAACCACAGAATTAAGCAACCCAAAGTAGCAATACTCATATTGTGGCCAGGCAGAGCCACAACTTGCTTATCTTGATATTTCCCGATGCGTGGGCCAAGAAAGGCCGCTCCCATCAATGCAGCCCAACCACCAACGGAGTGAACGACAGTAGAACCAGCAAAATCCCAAAAACCCACATCTGCCAGCCAGCCAGCGCCCCAAATCCAGTGTCCAGTAATGGGGTAGGCAATACCGACAAGTAATAAGCTGAAAACTAAGAAGTCAACAAACTTAATCCGTTCTGCGACAGCACCAGACACAATTGTGGCTGCGGTTCCAGCAAACACTAGCTGGAATAAGAACTTGGCAGCTAGAGGAACGCCTGCCCAACTCAGGGCGCTAAATACTCCTTGATAAGCATCGCCAGTAGCAGGGCTGTTATCTACACCTGCTAAGAACAAGCCACTAAGTCCGATAAAGTCATTGCCATTGCCAAACATTAAACCAAACCCGATCGCCCAAAATGCTACGGTCGATAAGGCAAAAACAATTAAGTTTTTGGCAAGAACGTTAACGGCGTTTTTCTGACGGCAAAACCCGGTTTCTAACATTCCAAAACCGGCGTTCATAAAGAATACTAAAAAGGCAGCGATCGCCACCCATAATGTATCAAGTGCAATTTTTAAATCTGCTGTTGTTGGCCCCGCAGGCGCTGGAGTTTGAGCAACCGCTACATAACTCCATCCCAAAACAATTAAACAAGCCAAAGGTAAACAAGCCCGCCAACTGGGAGACAATCGCTTAATTGCTAAATTTAACTGCTTGACTTTTGAGTTAAATCCTGTGCTTTTAGCGTAATTTCTGGCCGATGATCGCCTGATTTTTGTTTTTGATTTTTGTCTTTGCATGAGTTTGAACCTCACCCTCCAAACCTTCCTAAAAGGAAAAACATCTAGAGCAAAAAAACTAATACTCTCAGTCAAAAGCAGTGGTTTTTGATTTGAACCTTTAAACCACTTATTTCCACGCTAGAAAGCCAAACAACCCAAACATAAGTTTAGAAAAATTCCTAAACTCGTTGTAAATATTTTTTGCTGTTATCCTTAAGAAATTATTATGTATTATCCGCAACCGTCAAGTATTCTTCACCTAATCTTTAATCTTGAATTGTCTTGTTTGACGTGGTTAATTGCTGGCAATTGTCAACACAATGCTGGCTAGAGAATATGCCCACATTAACACATCATTTGCATAATACACTCAGATAATGGTGACTATACTAATGTCAAGTTATCCAAAATCACATAACAGAAATTCGGCAAACGCTACTTGTTCTAAACATTGGTGAACTCACAAATAAATTTGACTGATTTTCTATTTATCAAAACTGCAATTCTGTATATTTAGATACTGTTTTTTCAAGATTGTGTTTTTTACTACGCTAAAAATAATAAAAGTAAAAACCACATCCTTTACAGGGAATGGATTGATCCTCTTTGATCAAGAAAATTTTCAAATAATATTAAATTTTTATAAAAAAAATTAATTGATTGTTACTTACTCAGTGACGTGATAATCATCACTGAAGAGGTAGGGGGAGCAAGCCCTTTCCCTAAAGTGTGGAGCGTAGCGAAACTTATGTAAAAAGCCCCGCCCAGACTCCCCACACCCCCCACACTTCCCACACCCCCACACTTCCCACACCCGCTACCCATACGTGAGAAATTCGGGCTTACTCCCTGCCTATTTTGATCTGCGGTTAAAGTTCTTCTTTGAGATATTGTTCATAACCTAGCTGTGTTAATTTTGCTTGCTTGTTCATCACCAATTCCGATAGAGATTGGCGGTATTGCTGTACTTTGGCGAATAAATCTGGTTGGTGAGTAGCCAAAATTTGTACAGCTAATAGCCCAGCATTCTTGGCATTCCCAATGGCGACTGTCGCCACTGGGATACCTGCTGGCATTTGGACAATAGAATATAAAGAATCAACGCCTTGCAAATTGCGGGTAGCCACAGGTACGCCAATTACTGGTAAAGCTGTAAGAGAAGCTACCATACCAGGGAGATGGGCTGCACCACCAGCACCGGCGATAATTACCTTAAGACCCCGTTCATGGGCGGTTTGGGCATACTGCACCATCCGTTCTGGGGTACGATGGGCAGAAACTATCGCCACTTCTGTTTCTATACCAAATTCTGTGCAAACTGCGATCGCATCTTTCATAGTGGGCAAATCAGAGTCGCTGCCCATGATAATACCGACAAGGGGAGACATAGAATTTTTGATTTTGGATTTTGGATTTTCGATTAAAGGCTGATTGCGAGATTTAGAATCGTGTCAGACTTAGACTTAGCTACTTTCAGTCCAAGGTGATGACCCAAGCAACACACAAACCCATCGCTTCAAATGTAGATATTATCAATGCGCGTGTACCTGGTTATCAAGATTTACAGATGCTCTTAGTGAATCACGAAGGTGTGATTGAACAAATCTTGCCAATGGGTACGGTATTCAAACGAGTTCCACCACCTGATTTACAAATATTGGATGTAGCTGGTGATTGGATTTCATTAGGCGGTGTTGATTTACAGATTAATGGGGCGCTAGGCTTGGCGTTTACCGAACTAACACCAGAAAACGCGGCAATGTTGCCAAAAATTTCGCAATATTTGTGGGATGCTGGTGTCGATGCTTATGTACCAACATTAGTCACTACTGCCATCGAAAATATTCAGCGATCGCTGGCTATTATTGCTGATTTCGCTGCTCATTCCACAACTGGGGCGAAAATTCTCGGTGTACATCTAGAAGGGCCATTTTTAAATTATGGTAAGCGTGGCGCACATCCAGCCGAATATCTCTTACCTCTGACAATTGAGGAAGTCAAACGGGTATTAGGGGATTATGCCTCAATTGTCAAAATTATCACCCTAGCACCAGAATTAGATCCTGGCAGTGAAGTCATAGCATATTTGCGTTCTTTGGATATCACCGTCAGTTTAGGACATTCCCAGGCAACTGCCGACCAAGCCCAACAAGCCTTTGATTTGGGTGCAACGATGGTAACTCATGCTTTTAACGCCATGCCACCTTTACATCACCGCGAACCGGGATTATTGGGGGCCGCCATTACCAATCCCAATGTTATGTGTGGTTTGATTGCCGATGGGCAGCATGTCACGCCGACAATGCTAAAAATTCTCTTGCGGGCGACTCAAGAACTATTCTTAGTCAGTGATGCCCTAGCACCTCTGGGGCTACCTGATGGGATATATCCTTGGGATAGTCGCCACATTGAAGTTAAAAACGGTACAGCCCGGTTACTAGATGGCACATTGACAGGCACGACTTTGCCGTTATTCGTGGGAGTACAAAACCTGTTGAAATGGGGAATTTGTGATGTCGAAAGAGCGATCGCTTTAGCTACTAATGCCCCCAGAAAAGCCATGAATTTGCCTGTAATTTCATCAGGGCAACCTGCTGATTTATTACGCTGGCATTGGGATAAAACTACCAAAGAACTCACTTGGCAGCGATTATAGATAGAGGCAAGCTGTTAAACATTTAAGAAAGCACATGAAAGCCGCTCCTAAATGATTTATCAGCATCTCTCTTCCTTGTCTCCCTTATCTCCCTTGTCTTTGTTGTTCACATATCAACTAGGACTGCTATATTCACAGCTTGATTGAATTGACTTGCCCCGACATACTCCCATAAAAAAAGAGTGGGAGGAGGCATACCAATCGCCTCATTCTCCCACTCAACATTTGCTGCTGTAGCGTCCAGGATAATGTATGAACATTGCCGTTTTATTTAGGGGGCTAAGTTGTGCGAAAATGGCAATATCTATACATTTTTAACCCTGGTTGCAGCAAATGTGAAGCCTGATTTATTCATCTATATTTTACAAATTAATTATCTATGATTTGCTATTAAATATATATAGCAATCAACAGTAAAATCGGTGTTTCATTTGCTAGGTAGACCCTGATAACAAAACCCTTGAAGTCGTTTATCTTTTATAAATTTAGCGTAGTTAATTAGAGTCAGGTTGCCATTTTGGCAGGTTTTTCAGCATTAACCAAAAACTTTGAGTGTTAATCACTCCAAAGCAGAATACATCAAATTTCCTGCTGAATCAGAATCAAAATTCATCGCAACCCGACTGGGAATCAAAAACGCGATCGCACAATATTTTTTCAACTCAGCAATCAAGCTTGATCAGAACTCTCAAAAACTATGCGCTGGTTTAACGGCTGAATTGGACGTGCATTATGGGGAAATAACTGGGAAAATTTAGCTATCTGTTCACTGGATACCTCAACGGGAGTTTCCATGATGTACCATGACACATTTTCGGAACAGGGTGGAGTTGTAAGAGAACCAGAATAAGTGAGAAATCTGCGTTCTGTTGGTAAAAGTTCAGCAGCGTTGATGATGGTATCTTTTAGCTGATTTTCCTTTCCCTGGGTTTGGGGTACAGCATCCCAAATTTTTTGCAGATGGGGGTGAAACTCTCCGGCTTTTAAGAATACGCCAACCACTGCTAAATTACCTGCTTGACTGCGGTGAACGAAATGCAGTTCCATATTGTATTCTGCGCCATTGAGGTGGTGTTCGCTGGGGTGGTGGAAATGGAACTGAAGCAGCTGATAAACTTGGCGATCGCTTTCTATATAACTTCCTGGTTGATAATTAATTTGAATCGTTTTACCGTTATTAATTAAACTTAAGGGTGTTGGCTGATATTTAACTATTAATAAATCTTGATTATTTTTAGCAAGACTTTTAACACTATCAAATTGTAAATTAATTGGTGTTTGTCTTTTACCTGTATAACAAAGTTGAAAATCTGGTGAAAGTTTACCCCAATATTCTGGCCCTTGTTTGCCGATATATCCCCAATTTGTTGCGGCTGCTGCTGGGGAAGTTAAACAACTAGAAACAGAAGTTCCCACAGCAGTCATCCCCATTAATTGTAGTAGCCGCCGTCTGTTGAAAATCTTACTCATACCAATTTTTGGATGTGGGATTAACAGCGTTGATTAATTTTTAGTACTTAGCCAATTGCTAGGGTAGCCAGAAATTAGGCAAGATAGACTTACTTACATTACGTACAGTTTCGTTGAGCGATCGCCCAATTTTAATATGTACTTCATCTTCATGTACAGGTAAAATTTCAGCAGATTGACCCTCCCCTAAATAAGACATCACAAAATTCGCCGCTTCTAAACCTGTAACATAAGCTTTTTCTTGCGACCATGAACCGTGACGGTTAATAATCCAATCACCACTCATGAATACATTGGCAAAACTTGTCCTAGCTGGCAACATATAACGATAACTACCCGGTGCAAAGTGCGTGACCGCATTTGGTAAGCGAATTACACTGCTATCAATTACTTTCGCTTGTTTGAATCCAGGTACACAAGTTGCTAAATAATTCTGCACAATTGGAATTATTTCTTCATCACTCAAACCAATAAACTGATTAGCATGATAAAAATCTGCTTCAATTACCGTTCCTGGTTCATCGTGATATTCATCATGTAAAGCATTCAAATCAAAAAATGTCCATCCAGTAGTTGCATCAAAACCAAAGCAAGCATTAGAAGGACGGGGAATATCAATTTTCCGGTCAAACCATAAGCGTGTTGCTAAAACATCAATTGCACCTAAATTATTCAGATTCCGAAACTCTTCTCGGTTTTGCAAACTAGGACTAGAAGAAACAATTTTCTTCATTCCAGTTACCCCAACCGCAAAAATTACCGCATCAGCGTTAAATACTTCATCACCACAAACTACACCAGTGGCGCGATTTTGCTCATCAATAATTAAGTCAGTTACACGATGTTTTGCGAATACTTTACCGCCAGCTTTTTCAATTTTTTCTACCCAAGGACGGAAGATTTTTTCGCCTACAGTTCCGCGACACCAAACCACATCAAAATTCGGCTGATGCGCCAAAATAAAATAATAAAGCATTCCTAATGTGGCGGCGGCAGAACATTGTTCACCAGGGGCGAATAAGCCTACTAACAACATCGGCTCAAAGGCATCACGATAAAGTCTAGCAGATACACCAAAATCTTTGAACAATTCCCGCGCGGTAACAGAATCATAACGCCGCCAAGCTGCATCGGAATTATCAAAATCAACCACAGCATACAGTAAAGGTAAGGCGCTGAGACGGTCAATTAATGGCAATCGCTGAAAGTGCGTATAGAGAAATGTGCCAAGAGGTGCGGGTAGTTGGGGTAATTCTTGAAAAATGGGTGATTCTACTTCTAAGCCGGCGGGTGAATATTGAGCAGAACGAGTCCAGGTAGTGAAGGGGTTAATATCTAATTCGTTGATTAGGGCAAAAATATTTTTGTAAGGATACCAAAAACCATGAATCCCAGCTTCTACAGATTTCCCCCCAGGAGTTTTCCAACCTGCAACAAGTCCGCCAGGATAGGGGCCTGCTTCCAGAAGTGTCACATTGTATCCTTGCTTGGCTAAATGGTAGGTTGCGCCTAAACCAGCCCAACCCGCACCCACGACTACTACATTTTTTTGTTGTGACGCTTCTACCATTTTGCTCTCCAATTGTTGCAGCCCATCAATAATGTATACGAACTTGCGTTCAGAGGGAGAGGGAAGAGAAGATTAATTCAGCTAATCACCGATTTTTGATGATGCCAAAATTTGAGGAACAACTAGAATTTATTTATGCCAGCGATCGCAACCAATGGCGGGAGTGGTTAGGCAAAAATCATCTCACTTCCCCTGGTATCTGGTTAGTTTATTACAAAGTCAAAAGTGGTCAACCCAGCGTCAGATATAGCGAAGCAGTTCAAGAAGCTTTATGTTTTGGGTGGATTGATAGTAAAGTTAAATCTTTAGATGAAAACCGCTATCAGCAAATTTTTACACCACGCAAACCCAAAAGCGTTTGGTCAAAATTAAATAAGCAATACATTGAAGAGTTAATTGCAGCAGGTTTAATGACAGAATTTGGTCTGGCTAAAATTGCTGATGCGAAAGAAGATGGCTCATGGACTTCTTTAGATGCGATCGAAGCATTAATCATTCCTCTAGATTTGCAACAAGCTTTAGCAGCCAACTCTTGGGCTAACCTCAATTTTGCAGCCTTTAGTAATTCCACCAAGAAAAACATTCTTTTTTGGATTGAAAATGCCAAACGTCCAGAAACTAGGTTAAAGAGAATTGAGCAAACCGTAACTTCAGCCACGCAAAACAGAAATCCATTGAGCCGTTAGTTTAAAATTTGTAGCTTAAAACTTGAATCACCTTATCTTCTGGTAACTTGCCAGGAGTGATGGTAATGGTGTCACTGTTGCTACGGCGGACGGTGATCCCTTGCACCAAATTGAGAAATTCATCCAAAGGTGATATGTCACAAGCATTTGCATCAGCAGCTTGGGTGCGGTAGTGAGTCGGAATTACCACTTTGGGATTTAACACCTCTATTGCTTGTTTAGCTTCCTCGGCATTATAAGCTTTCGCACTACCGCCTACAGGAATAAACACCACATCAGGACGACCCATGAGAATTTTTTGTTCAAGGGTAATGGGTGCAGCAATTCCGCCTAGATGTAAGATATTAATTCCTGCTTGTTGCCAACTCCAGGCGGTATTTTTGCCGAATTGTCTTCCACCTTTGCGATCGTGATCTGTGGAAATTCCTTGAAATTTTATCCCCTGAAAATCATAAACGCCAGCTTCGTATACTAGTTTAGGATTCCCTGGTAAATCTTCTACTGCGCCTTCGTCTAATAATTGACTGCTAATTAAGACCAAGTTTGCACTCACTTTTGGCGCACGATAACCAGCAGTACAACCAACTGTGCGGAAGGGATTGGCAAGAATTTTTACTCCGCCACCAGAAATTAGAAAGCAAGTATGACCCAACCACTGAACTGATAAACCGCCAGACTGTGCGTCAGCTTCAGAGTGAGAACCTAAAGTAGAAACTAAAGCTGTGACTAACCCCGCCCCAGCATAGCCCATCAATTGTCGCCGTTTCATTAATCACTCTCTCGTCGGTAATTGTTCCAGAAAGTTTCGCAATAACTGTTTTCCTGAAGAAGTTAGCACACTTTCTGGGTGAAACTGGACTCCTTGGATGTGAGGATAGTTCCGATGGCGCACTCCCATAATTGTGCCATCTTCAACCCAAGCCGTGATTTCTAACACTTCGGGGCAAGTTTCGCGGTCAATCACCAAACTATGATATCTGGTGGCGGTCATCGGATTTTCTATTCCTTGAAAAACTCCCACATCAGTGTGTGTTACCTGGGAAGTTTTGCCGTGCATTAACTCTGGAGCAGAGACGATTTTACCACCAAATACTTGACCAATACTTTGATGCCCCAAGCACACACCTAAAATTGGCAAGCTTGGTCCGAGTTTTTCAATCAAATCCAGCGATATACCCGCATCTTCTGGGCGGCCAGGCCCAGGTGAAATTACCACAAGGTCGGGTTGTAAATCTTGGATTTCTACGATGGTAATTTTATCGTTGCGAAAAACTTGAATGTCTGATGCTATGGGAAACTCTGCTGCTAGTTCTCCTAAATACTGCACCAAATTGTATGTAAAACTGTCGTAATTATCAATGACTACAATCACGGCCTAGACTCCTGGTGATCATTACCAGATTCTAGCCGTCAGCGTCAGTAATTATGTCATTCAAGGTTGAGAAATTTTTATGGATAAGTTTGACTAATATCTAAACTTAAAACTTGGACATAATTAATATGATTAATGGCGGTAGCAATAAGGTACAAGCTACTAAGATAGCGACTAAAGCAGAAACAAGCACCGCACCCGCCGCACAGTCTTTAGCTACTTTGGCTAATTCGTGGTAGGTCTGCTTGACTGTTAAATCTACCAAAGATTCGATCGCAGTGTTGAGTAGTTCGAGTGCGAGAACTAAGCCGCTAGTAATCCCAATGACAGCGATTTCCACAGGTGACAAATGCAAGAATATGCTTAATGCGATCGCCAAAGCACAAAAACTCACATGAATCCGAAAATTGCGTTGAGTCTGAAAACTGTAAGTAATACCAGCCCAAGCATACTTAAAGCTCACAAATAAATTAGCAGCAACTTGCCACGAAAATTCCCTTTCCTTAGTGATCAGTGATGATAACTTGTTTGGCGGTGGAGGAGAAACTTGTTGGGACATAAGCTAAAAAATAGAACAATATGTTGAGGTCAACTGGGAATTTTTGCTGATTGTACTCATCCAATCAACTTTTCGGCAATTTTCTACACGAGTATTATAAAAGGATGCCTAAAAATTAACATCGACAGACATAAAAACTTTAATATTCTATGTCAATATCAATACCCACTGTCTCCAGTAATATTACCTGCTGCTTTAGCATTTGCATTAAACTCTCATCATCAGGATGATCCCAGCCCAAAAGGTGTAACAGCCCATGCGCGGCTAACCAAGTTAACTCAGTTAATAAACTATGCCCTTGTTGTTGGGCTTGGCGTTGGGCGGTAGTTACCGAAATCACAATATCACCTAAATACACAGGTTCATCCTCCATTTCCGCATAGTCTGGAAAATCCGTTTCTAATGCAGCGAAGGCTAACACATCTGTAGGTTTATCTTGATGTCGATATTGAGCATTTAATGATTGAATTTCTGCATCGTCTGTTAAACGCAGCCCTATTTCATAGCTTGGTGCTGGCGGTAAATCAGATTGAAGATTTTCTAACCAGCGATGAAACCAATTCTCCCAAGTTTCCGCCTCAACATTGACAGCCAATTCGGGGGAAGAATCAGAAAAAATATCTTGTAAATTTAGTTCAACTTGTACCAAGTACAAACACTCCTCAGCAATGCAGGATTTTGCTTGGCCTTTAACGGGTCAGGTAAGCAAGACCAATTAAAACAGCTAATAGCCCCACAGTCGATAACAAAAAATGTTTTATGGAAGTACCGCCCTTGCGTACCATATTCCGCATCGCAAGTTTGACGTAGCTTGGTTGGGGTTCCGTTGAGGGAGAGTCACTCATAATAATTTCGTAACCAACTCTTTTATATATAAATGTAACAGTTTCCTTACATTTCTCTTGCCATTTTGTCTATTTTCGGTTGACTAGGTGTCAGGGTGCAATATATTGCACCCAGCGACTGAAGTCGCGGCTACACAAACAAAACCCGCTTACGCGGGTTACAAACCATTGATTGTGCTAGTCCGAGGACTTAGTTTGTGTAGCTACGAATTCCATTCATTGGGGTTAGGTTGCAAGATATGTGCTTACACCCCTGCACCCTTTCACCCTTACCCCCAACAGTTCATTAACCAGAACTACTATCGACTAGCTGATTTTCTTGCCGCAGGTAGGCTTGGATGAACATATCGAGGTCGCCGTTCATCACATCAGCGATCGCAGTTGTTTCGGAATTGGTACGCAAATCCTTTACCATCTGGTAAGGATGAAATACGTAGTTGCGAATTTGATTACCCCAGGAAGCTTCCACCATATCACCACGAATTTGGGCAATTTCTTGCGCCTTTTGTTCACGGGCGATAACTAACAGCTTGGCTTTGAGACGGGCGAGGGCTTTTTCTTTATTTTGCAGCTGCGATCGCTCTTCTGTACAGCGCACAGCCAGACCAGTGGGTAAATGCACAATTCGGACTGCCGTTTCTACTTTGTTAACGTTCTGTCCACCTTTACCACCAGCCCTGGATGTGGTAACTTCCAAATCTTTTTCTGGAATATCCAACTGCACAGAATTATCTATTTGGGGCATGACTTCCACCCCAGCAAAACTAGTTTGCCGTTTGCCATTGGCATTAAAAGGTGAAATCCGCACTAAGCGATGTGTACCTGTTTCTGACCGCAGATAGCCATAGGCATAACGCCCAGTAATTTCTAAAGTTGCTGATTTAATCCCCGCTTCATCACCCTCAGATTCTTCACTGAGTGCTACTTTATAACCATGTGCTTCTGCCCAACGGGTGTACATCCGCAGTAGCATAAATGCCCAATCTTGAGCATCTGTACCCCCCGCACCAGCGTTAATTGTCAACACTGCCCCTTCCGCATCGTAAGGGCCAGAAAGTAGCTGTTGTAACTCCCACTGGTCAAGGTCACGGTTGAGCTTAGTGATAGTAGATTCCGCTTCTTGCAGTAGAGACTCGTCGGTTTCTAACTCCAACAGTTCCACCACTGCTTTAGTATCTTCTAAACTGGCTCGCCACTGGTTGTAAGTATCCAAGTGGGATTTGAGTTCGTTAAGTTCTTGCAGGGTTTTTTGGGCTTCCGATTGATTTTCCCAAAATTCTGGCTGTGCTGAAATTTGTTCTAAGTCGTGAATTTTCGCTGTCAGTGCAGGTACGTCAAAGATAGTCCTGAGTTTTACCCAGGCGGCTAGACAACGTTTCGATTTCGCGTTTGAGTTCTAAGACTTCCATAGTGCTTGCTAATTTAGAGCTACTTGGATAGATTTCCTAAGTTTGCTCTTGAGATTTTATTTGTTTTTTTGATTTTAGCGGCAGTTGAGCAAATTCTCTTGCTGTGACCAAATATTTACATTGCACAGCAATGAAAAAACCGTGGCTAGTAATTTTGCACCACGGTTAAAAATTTATTAAATTTTTCTATTTATCGTTACTTAATCACGACCATTGAGGGCAATCAGCAACCGTAAGATAAAGACAAACAAGTTGATGTAAGTCAAATACATCGACAAAGCCGCAGGCAGGTATTGGTCGTTGCGGTAAGTACGGGGCAGAATATAGAAGTCTACAACTGATACGCCCACAAACAAAAATACGCCTAAACCAGAAATACCAATTTCTAGCCAAGTTGGGGTATAAACACCAAACAAAGCAAAGAGAAATTGGACTGCACAAACCACAATCAAGGCGATAACACCGAGACTGATGGTTTTTGTCAAAGCCATTCCGTCTTGTTCAGACAAATTTGAACCAACTTGACGGGCAACAATAAAGGTGACACCGCAACCAAGGGCGGCTAACCCGATGCCTTGAATACCAACACCTTGGGTTCTTAAAGCGACAAATACTAAACCACTGAGAGTATAACCCGACAAAAGGCTATAGGTTGCCAATAAAGGCAGGGCAATACCCTTATTGCCTTTTTCCGCAACATTTTGGGCAACGAAGAACAGAATTAATTCTAAAATTACCGCACCAATAAAGGTCGGGAAGAAAATTTCAGGGTTAGTACGGATAACGCCTAAACCACCGTAGGTTCCCAAGGCAGTTAGAACAAGACCACCACCAACGTAAGGTAAGGCATTGGCGATGACATTGGGGCCGATGAGGGCTTGGGTTCTAGCGTCTCGGATAGCTTCACGAAAGTTACTTGTATTGCTCATACTTGAGTTTTTCGCGCAAAAAAGTTCTGTATATTCCTATTCTTACCAAGATTTTCATTTATCAGCTAGGGGATTTTGTGCTTAACCTTAGCCTGCATCATTGTTACAAAATAATTCAGCCGTCGAAATTCAGAATCCGGAAGCAATTGTTGATGAGACTTCAGTTTACAAACTTAGCTGTGGTTAGGTTTGAGGAATTTCATTAGTTTTTGTAATCAACAATTTGTGAGATAAATATTAATTTTAATATTTTGCAATATTTTTATTTTTCAGGAGAAATATAGTTAAATCAAAAATTTCAACTGCTGATTTTTGGGATATTGCCGACTATGGCTAAATATTTCTGGATAAGTCCAGCATTTAACTACAAAAATATCTAGGTTTGCTACAAAAAATAAATATTAATTAACTCAGCAAGTTCATAGATAAAACACTAATCACCTGCAACAACTGAGTTAGGAAAATCATGCGTAAAAACACTGAATACCAGAGATAGAGCCGAATTAAGTTCAGTGGAACGACGATGGTTTAATCAGCGTGGTCTAAGGAAAATAATTACAGCTTTGAAGAACTATATACGCAACTCCGTTTTTCTAGGAAAAGGAGTTAATACAAAGGAATTGATATGGCAGCAATTGAGTCTTCTATGCGAATTGATGGGATAGAGTTATTACACTTATACCACCAGAACCCCTCAATTAAACTTCGTAATCAACTTGTACAGTTACATACTGGCTTAGTGCGAAAGATGGCTCATAAATTTAGCCATCAATGTAATGAACCTTATGAAGATTTAGAGCAAATCGGTTATTTTGGTTTAATTAGAGCAATTGAGCGTTTTGATCCCAGTCAAGGATATGCGTTTAGTTCCTTTGCTGTACCATATATTCGTGGCGAGATGCTACATTTCTTGCGCGATCGCAGTACACTGTTAAAAATTCCTCGTCGTTGGCAAGAATTGTACAATGAAGGCCAAAAAATTCGCAAAGAATTAGCATTATCTTTAGGTCGTCCTCCCAAAGATTCAGAAATTGCTAAGATACTGAAGGTTTCTGTACAAGAATGGCAAGAGACAAAGTTAGCTGCCCAAAATCGGATGCCTTTGAGTTTGGATGCGACAGCAGTTCACTATGTTGATTGTCAAATTACTTTAGGTGAAGCATTACCTTGTCCTCGTTCTGCGGTGATGCAGCAACAAGAAGAAGAACGCCAACAACTCCAAGGGGCAATTAATATGCTAGAAGATAAACCCCGGATGGCAGTAGAAATGGTCTTCTTAAAAGAACTTTCACGCAAAGATGCCGCTAAAAACATTGGTACTAGTCCAATGACCGTGACACGGTATCTGCAAAAGGGCATTAATGATTTGATTAATTATTTGCAGCCTCAAGCTGTAGCTTCAGGGTCTTGATGTTTGCTACTACCAAATTACTGACAGGAAAACTCTATAACTCCGATCGCTTCTAACTAATAAACCAAGTTCTGGATTTAAGTACTTAGACAAGATTAATTAATAACATTGTTTTCCTGTTAAATATTCTCTATCTCAACACATAAATTTAATCTTGCCCAACCACTTATCGCTATCCCTAAACTGGTGAAGTACAGCCATATAGATTTAACCGCCAATTGAAGAGGATAAATGCAGATGAGGAAACACGATATTACTCTAGATGTTTAGTAGTAGTTGTCATGGGCATATAAATCAGGGTGCAGTCTCTCAAAAGAATTTCATCTATTCAAATAAATTTTAGGAATTTAAGCCTGCACGTTGAAAGATAACGTTAGGGCTAATTTCCAACTCTGGGAACAAGTCATCAGTAATTAATTGATGATGGCGGTATGTGATAGGTAAGGAAGCTGGGACAAATACAGTGATAGTTCTGGCTTTTGTATCGACTACCCAAACACGCGAAACACCTGCGTTGAGATAATCTGTGGCTTTTTCGGCCATGTCTCCAAAAGTTTGTCCGGGTGAGATAATTTCAATCACTAATTCGGGCGCAACCGGACAAGCTTCATCTTGCAACCAATCAGCAGCAAGGCGGTTGTAAGAAATATATGTCAAATCAGGTATAGGTATCCAATCTTGTTGATTTCGGGTTAATTTGATTGCCCACTCAACTACTACTCGCCCTTTTTTTTCTGCCCATATAGACAATATTATAAATAAAGCGCCAGTCGTCGCACCATGAAAAAATTTTGGTGACATTTCATCATTTTTATATTTCGGAACAGCTTGACCATCAATAAGTTCGTATGTAACATCACCTTCAGGAAGTGCGAGAAACTCTTCCACAGTTAGGCTTTGATTAGAAGACTGAACCATAGGTTTAAAAAGTGCTGAGTTTAAATGGCTGCGGTGTATACACAAATCTGGGTTGAGTGCATCTATCCCGCCTCGGAATTAATTCCGAGTCTTACAGCACAAGTCCTCTGAAGAGGACTCAACTAGAAATTTATTCCAGTCCACGCTTTGTGGACTTTGGCTATGAGCCTGGAACTTTAGTTCAAGGCGGGATAGGCTTTCATACTACAAATTTTTGACTTGTATGTACACGGCAGGTTAGATGGGGAGTGATCAATGACCATTGATCATTGACTAACTACCGTGATTTTAGATCAGCGATCGCACCTCTGGTCATGGCGGCAATGGCTTTATCTGTGGCTTTCGGCAAATGATAATATTTACCGCCGGCTGTTTGGGCTAATTCTTTGGCAAAGCCGGTGGAAACAAACTTACTTTCCGTATCAATTACCAATAGTTGCATTCCCAAAGCCCGAAATCTGCCAGCAATTTCTAATAACTCGCCTTTAATATCCGGTTTTTCTCCTGGTTCCTGGGGTTCGCCTAAAGAACGCCCTAACGGAATATTACCCCGGCCATCAGTGATGGCTACCACTACAACTTGCCCAATATCGCCACTCATCTGGGCGTTCAAACCAACACGTACAGCTTGGGTCAAACCATGCGCCAAGGGTGAACCGCCACCACAAGGTAATCTTTCTAAACGGTTTTTTGCTAAAGCGATAGAACGTGTTGGGGGTAATAACACTTCCGCCTGTTCTCCCCGGAAAGGAATCAAGGCTACTTGGTCACGGTTTTGGTAAGCCTCAGTTAACAGTTGCATAACTGCACCCTTAGCTGACTGCATCCGGTTCAAAGCCATCGAGCCAGAAGCATCTACTACAAATACTACCAATGCCCCGGCTTTGCGAACCAAGCGTTTTGAGCGAATATCACCTTGCTCAACAATTACTTTTCTGTTTGGTTGTCGCTCACGCCGTGCTTTTTGATAAGGTGCAGCAGCTCGCAGGGTAGCATCTACGGCGATGCGCCGGACTTTGCCTTTGGGTAACATCGGTTTGACGTAACGTCCCCGGTCTTCGGAGAAAATTAAGCTGCGACTTCCAGATTTACCTTGACGTTGGGACATTTGGGCAAAATACAGCACGCTTTCATCCAGAATTACACCTTCTGGGTCAAAGATAAATTCTTCGGGGATGCTTGGTGGTTCTTGGTTTTCTGGTTCTTCGGGTTGGTCTTCTTCTTTGTCTTCCTCTTCCTCTTGTTGGTCTTGTTCTGACTCGTCTTGGTTTTGTGGTGGTGGTGGGGGAGGAGGTGGCGGTGGTTGGTCGGGTGGTGGTGTTTGGACTACAGTTGCCCTTGGTACAATTACTAACTCAACAGCGCGACGTAAATCATCGGCGTTAACGGTGGTGCGTCCTTCTAAGGCGGCGGCGGCTTTGGCGACGCGCACTGCAAATAATTCAGCGCGGTGTCCTTGGACACCACCGCGAATGGCTTCATTAACTAAGTAAGCGATTTGGTCGTGGGTGATGGTGACTTCCTTTAACCATTCCCGCGCCAGGATAATTTGGGTTTTCAGTCCGTCGAGGTCTTCGCTGTACTGCTGAAGAAATTCTTGGGGAGATTTGGAAAACGCGATCGCTTGTTCTACTGCTTCTACTCGTTGATCTAAACCGAGTACACCATCAGCCGAGAGGGCGATCGCAATTCTATCCAGTAAATGTTCCCGTAATGCGCCTTCTTCGGGGTTGTAGGTAGCAATAAATAATGCTCTGCAAGGATGTTGAACACTAATACCTTCGCGCTCAATTTGGTTGCGACCTTCAGATAATACTGTTAAAAGTTGATTGGAAATTTGGTCATCTAATAAATTGATTTCGTCTACATACAGCACACCCCGGTTAGCAGAGGCGAGTAACCCAGGCTGAAAAACTGTATCCCCTTGCTTCACCGATTGTTCCACATCTACAGAACCTAAAAGTCGGTCTTCTGTAACACCGAGAGGAATCTGGACAAAGGGCGCAGGAATAATTTGTGTAGGGATATCCTGAATATCTTTCTCGGCGTATTCGGCTAACAGTAAATCGTCCCATTCTTCGGGGCGGGTGGGATCACAGTTGCTAATCGAATCAGGAACAACTTCAATTGGCGGGAGTAAGGCGTGAATAGCACGCGCCATGACAGATTTTGCCGTACCGCGACGACCTGCGATCGCCACTCCTCCCAAACCAGGATCGACTGCTGCTAACAGCAAGGCTAATTTTATCGCTTCTTGACCGACTACGGCAGTCAAGGGAAAAGAGGCGATCGTTGGAGTGATAGTAGGCGCAGGCATTGTTTGCAAAAATGATTATGAAGGCAGGAGGTTACTGAGCGTAGCCGAAGTAAGGCAGGAGGCAGGAGGTAAGATTTTCTAATATTATTTCTGCTTTGCTTCACTGGTCTCGGTTTTTAGCATATCAATTTCTGGCGCTATCTTGCCGATTCCCTAATCTAAACTAAATGGGGCAAATTCTATTTGTCCGAATAGCATATTTTTGTCTACTGCTGACAAAATTTTATTATTGGTGCGATTGTTATTTAAACAACGACATACCCATTGCGCCACATCCGCACGATGGATACTGCCAACAATGCTTGTATCTTCAGTTAAAACGCCATTACCCGTGGCTGGTTCTGTTTTCAATCCACCAGGACGAATAATAGTATATGTGAGTCCACTGGCAATTAAATATTGTTCAGCTTTGTCTTTTTCGACTAAAACTGATTGCAGCGCCGCCAATGCTTGGGGAGATAATGCGCCAACACTATTACCAGTCCCAATGGAAGTCACTAAAATAAATTTTTGGACTTTGGCTTTGATGGCTGCATCAATGAGATTTTTATTCGCTGGGTAATCTGGTTTTTCTGTATCTGTCGGTAAACCGCCAATAGTACTAATAACAGTGTGGATGGGTTCATTAGTGAGCATAGCTGCTTCCACATCACTAACATTCATCGCATCACCCAAAATTGTCTTCACACCCGTTGCTTGTAATTCAGTCGCAGCCGTTTCAGTTCTCAACAGTGCTTTGACTTTGAGTTGTTGTGCTGTTAAACAGTTGGCGATTTCTCTGCCAACACCACGACTTGCCCCAGCCAGAAAAATATATGATTCACTTGTCATAACGAATTGCGGAACTACTAAATTACTTCTGCTCCAGGGATTGTATCAAATTGTGAACATTCTTGAGGCTGAGATGAAACCGCAACTCAGTATGTATCCTCAATGATTGACAAACATCTCTACCTTGTCTTCCTTGTCCCCCTTGTCTCCCCTATCTCCGTTATTCACACATCAAATAGGACTGCTATATCTTCATCTTGTTGGATTTCGCTATCGCTCCACCCAACCTACTTTTATATTGGAGTTATTTTTAATACTTAAAATGCAGTAGAGTATTTTTACTTAATCCCATCGTAGGAGGTATTTTTGCTGGCGATCGTGCGATTCTAGCAAGTAACTCTATATAGAGAACGACAGATGACCAACACATCGCAAGATATCAGAGTAATATCTACCACGAGAATTTGGGGAATCACAGTGTGTATTTTAACAGTTTGTATTCCGCTTTCGGCTGTGACGAGAAGTGGAGCGTTGTTACCTTTAGCTGCTCTTGGGAGTGCTACAGCCGGAACGATCGCTATTTGGCGGAATGATGAGAAAAAATCGCCTGCTGGTGCTTTGCAACCACAGCAATTAGAACTATTAGAGCAAAGAATAGCCAATTTAGAAACAATAGTCAGTCATGAAGAATTTGATTTACAGATGAAAATTAAACAGCTAGAAACCAGCGATCGCAATCATCATTCTGTTTCCTAAACTCCTATTGTCTCAAGCCTTTTTGCAGTTTGTTAGTATACACAATTGTGGAAAATATTTCTGCCACTTTTAGAGCATAATCTCTCTAATTTAGTAAAAATAGCTATCATCAACCAAAATGCCCAAAACTCTGCCAATAACCTGCGAGTTCTGCTTAAATCATACTAGTCTTGGTTAAGATTACTGTTTCTAGAAAACAGTATCTTCTTCTCTAGTTCCGATAGAATTATTGGACATCATAGAACTCTATCTAACTCATACCCAATACCGATTTGAGATTTTAGGAGCAAGTTTTGACTAAAAGTCTTTTTGCAAAATCTCAAAGAAGCTTGCTGATCCCAAGGTGGTATCAATTAGATCATTATGCTGAGATTTGAGTGATCTTTACACACTGAACTTTACAGATACATCTCCATAAATGTGTTCTGTTAGACTGCGAAGATTACCGAATTTTTATTTTACTAGAAGTTATAAACTTGAGTAATTACGTTGGTATAGCTTACCGTAGGTATGCAAAATTGTATCGCTGGAATGCAGATGGATTGGATTAGCTTACTTCAAGCCCAGCAAGCTGATTTCCTTCAACGTATTAAAAAACCTAAAACTTACGACCTATCTTTACTGGACAGTCAAGTTAAAGGTTGTCACAGCGAAATTATGGCGTTTTGGGGTGATTCATTGGCAAAAATCCAAGAATTATCACGCCAACAAGCCGAAATTATCGCCAAAAATCCGCCGCCCATCCCGCCAGAATATCCTGAACCGCCTGATTGGGTGATTCCTTATCCCAAACACTTTCAACAACAAGCACAAGATTATCTTTTGCGCGAGCAAATTGTTGAACAAGTGATGGCGGAACGGCTGGGTAAGATAGTGAAAAAGTTGCCCCAAGACACTATTCAAAATATGGTGTTAGATGATGAAGGCAATTTACGCAGCGAAAGTAAATTTACATACTGCCTAGCTGATAGTCCAAAACACAGCGTGTTAGTTTATGCTGCCGATGGCGAAAGTTTTAACGGTATCAAGAAAGATAAAATTAGGTGGACAGTCACTCAAGATGACTTACGCAACCACCAAGTTTTAATTTTCTTGTGTCTGTTTTATCCTTCTAATGGCAAATTAGGCTATGAAAAGCACGCTGTAATTGCTGGGTTTTTGCCGAGTAATCAACTGGAACTCTCGGAAACTAAATCTTATGTGACTCCTAGTAGCCTGTTATATGCAGGGGGATTAAGTTGGTATTTAGAGTCACTCACAGCGAAAAAGACTACTAAAAAAGATATATTGCTAACAGTTGAAGAGCAAGCGATCGCCGAAAGCATTCAAATTGTCTCATCAGATCATCCCCAAAAAGAAATCATTGGTGATTGGGAATTTTGGCAAACATTAAAAGGTCATACTAGAGGGATTTATTGCCTTGATTTTGCTTCCCGTTGTCACAATGGCAATGTCACCCCGATTTTAGCTAGTGGGAGTCGCGGCGAAACCAAACTCTGGGATTTAAGCAAAGGAGAATTAATTGATACATTATCTGAAGCGCCTTGGATAGCTTCAGGGTTAGTGGATGATGTAAACTCTATATCTTTTAGCCCCGATGGTCATACATTAGTCAGTGTTGGTGCAGATTCGACAGTGAAAATTTGGCACGTCGGCGCACCAGAATTGATTGATATCCTGCACAAACATAATGGTGTAGTGCGCTGTACTGCTTTTACCCCAGATGGGCGGATGGTAGCCACTGGTGGCGATGATCGAAAAGTTCTGTTTTGGGATTTAATGCAGCGTCAGGTAGCGATCGCTCTATCTTTAGATGATACAGCCGCCCATGCCCTGGCCTTGAGTCCCGACGGCAAAACCTTGGTGACTGGTAGTTACCGCAAAATCAAAGTCTGGAAAACAGCCCAACTTTCAGAATGTAGCACCCTGCAAGAAATCGAACCACTGCACAGCTTAACCGGACATTCTCACATTGTGCGTTCCCTAACTATTAGTATTGATGGACAGTGGTTAATTAGTGGTAGCTGGGATCAGACAATTAAAATCTGGCATTTAGAGACAGGGAGATTAATTCGCACCCTCAAAGGTCATACTGATCGAGTATATGCGATCGCCCTCAGTCCAGATGAGCAAATTATCGCCAGTGGTAGTGCAGATAAAACCATTAAACTCTGGCATTTCAACACCGGAGAATTGCTAGGCACATTTACCGGACATAGCAATATAGTCACATCCCTAGCCTTCACAACTTCTGGTGATATGTTAGTCAGTGCCAGCTTAGATAAAACCATTAAAATCTGGCAGCGTAGTTAATAATTACAATGGATTTTATCGCTATCTCTCCAGCTAATTTACTAGCTTCCTATTCCCTACAGGTAAGGGCGAAGGCTACGCCCTTACTGAGATTTTTTCAAAAATTAATAAAATTGCAGCTTTTCAACCAAAACTTTCTGCCCACTTTGAAAATTAGAACAGTCTAACTTTGTCGTCAGTCGGAAGTTTAACAAATCATAGCGAGGTTTACCATCTGGACGATTAGCTCTTGGTGGGATATCGAGTGCTTCGATTAAACAACCGCCAATTGTCGAATCTGGAGTTACCCTAAAATTCACCCCCGGTAACTCAAAGTGCTTGACCACGATATTCCGCAAATCACGAGAATGCTGAATAACAAACTCCACTTCAACTTCGATATCAGCTAGAAATTCCATATTTCCCACACTTAGTAAAATAAATAAATGTAGGTTAGATGAAACTCAGTGTAACTTAACCATGCCAAGATTATCAAATGTTGAGTTGTGCGATCGCTCCAACCAATCTACCATATAAAAATTAACAGGAGAAATGACAATGGTCAGCAGCCTGAAAGAACTAATTGATGAGCCAGAATTAGGTCATAGTAAAGACCCAGAAGAAAAGTTTATCAGTAGTGGTGTGAGTTGGGACAGTTATGAATCGCTATTGGCGAAACTAGAAAATAACTCTCATTACCGTGTTAATTATTTAGATGGAATATTAGAAATCGTGTCACCGTCAATCAGACATGAAAAAATCAAAACGAATTTAGGGATGTTGTTAGAGCGTTTTTTCTATAGCAAGCGCATTCGGTTTGTACCGATGGGAAGTTCTACTTTTAAAAATAAAGCCAGAAAAGCTGGTGCAGAACCAGACGAATGTTATTGTATAGGCGAAGAGAAAAAAGTACCAGATTTAGCAATAGAAGTAGTTTTGACAAGTGGTAGTGTGAGCAAACTAGAAATCTACCGTAGATTAGGAGTTGCAGAAGTCTGGTTTTGGGAAAGAAATCAGTTTAAGTTATATCATTTACGAGACAATTCTCAGGAAGAGCAAGCCACTGTTTACCCTGAGACTTATGGGTATGAACCTCTCTCTCAAAGTGAAATACTGCCAGAATTAGATATTTCTTTGCTAGAACAATGTCTGACAATTTCAGATTCAATTCAAGCTATTGATGAATTTGAGCAAGGATTGAAAGCAGCCGATGAGCCAAAGTCATAGAGATGCGATCGCTGATTTTTGGGATTACTTCTATCTAGGGAATTAATTTTTACTAAACTGATTATACATATAGTGTTTACGAGTCTACTGAGGTACAAATTTATCTGCGTCCATTTGCGGTTCATTATTCTTCTTCATACCTCACTAGAGCAAGAAACGCTATAACCCTTACCATTTATAAATTAGATGGCAGATACATATCCAATAAGTAGTTAAACATAATTAATTACACAAAGTCATTGCGAATGGAGCGAAGCGAAATGAAGCAATCGCAAGGGCTGGGATTGCTTCGCTTCGCTCGCAATGACTGTAATTAATTTTGCGTGGTTACTTATTAAGAGTGACAGATAATCAGGATGCAGTTACAACTGACACTATACAAATACAATCCAGATTAGAAACATGAGTGAAAGTACATCTTTAACACAGCAGTGGTTAGCTGAAATTCAAGCACTCAAACGCCAATTAGCAGAACAGAGACTTGATTTAGAGTCGGCTTGGGAAAGTGCGGAAAAATGGCGCAAACTCTACAACACAGAAGCAGAACAACGCCGGACAGACGCGCATTTATTCCAACAAACGATCGCATCTCTCAAAGCCAATATTCACAAACTCCAAGGTATTGAAGCCGCAACACTGGCTGATGGTAAAGCAGTTGAAGCCATTCAAGCTGAAATTACTCAAATCCAAACGCTGGAAGAATTGCAGACAAAATTGATTGCAGCGATTAAAGAACGCGATCGCCTTTTACAAGCCTTGAAAACTGAACAAGAAAGTCACGCTCAAACACGCAAAAGTCTGACTACCGCCTTGGGTGATGCTATTGATAGCTTGGCACGAGAACGCAGCGCCGCAGAACAGGAGAGATGAGATTGTGTTCAGCACAAGACTGAGCGTGAAGAGCGCAGGGGGAGCAGCACCTCGACTTCGCTCGGCGACCGGGTGCAGGGGAGCAGGGGAGAGGGTTGTTTTTAATGACTCAAGACCAAGGACGAATGTAATTTAGATGAGTTTGAACTTGTCAAAGCTTCATTAATACTGGTCATGAATAACTGATTTAAAGAAATGCCTGATGCTTTTGCCATACAGGGAATTACACTTTTAGTAGCAAAAGAACAATATAAACCTGCTTCTAAAAACCAAGGTTCTCCCTGGGGATCAATGCGGAAATCAAATAAACTGTAGTGGCGACAACCCAAAGCTTGATGGCATTTTTTAGCCACTTGCTGAACTTTTGTGGTGATGGGGTCGTGAGTATCAACAATCCAGGCTGTGATATTGTCTTTGGCGGTTAGATACAAGTTACCATCATCGTTTTTGCGGAGTTTATCATCATAGTTACGGATGGGTTTTTTCTGGGAGTCTACCAAATACTCTTCTAAAGGTAAACCGATTAGTTCCCCATCTTTCACCAAAATGCCACATCTAACTTCGCGTCCGAGTTCGATAAATTCTTCGACAATAACCTCAGAAGCGTATTCAAAAGCTTGTTTCAATGCAGCATCATATTCAGCCACATCTTTGACTAAGGCTATACCTAGAGAGTTATCCGAAGTTGCAGGTTTAACAACTGCTGGCGGTGAAATTGTCGGTTTGTCTCCTGGGCGGAGGAGTTCACCACGCGGTACTTTTACCCCAGCCGCAGCGACAATTGCTTTGGCTTTGGCTTTGTGGGATGCGATCGCCATCACATCTGGAGTATTACCGATGTAAGGAATTTTCAGTACGTCAAATAAAGCGCGGTAGTGAGTCATTCCCGGAATACAAAACATTTGTGGTAACACCAGGTCAATGTTTTGTGTAGTAATAAACTCGATCGCTGCAAACAAAGTCATCGGTTTGGCAACAGCAATATCCTCTAAGCTGAGAGATTGAGGAAATCGCCACAAACCATCGGGTGTGATGTATGCAATCTGAAAATCGTAGCGCGATCGCTCTGCGGTTGCTGTTAAACAATCTTGAGCATAAAGGCGTGACAATTCATAGTGAAAATCATCGTATGCAGAGCCAACTAAATGCAAAATCCGCAGTAAAGACATAATTTTTGTAAAAATAGAACAGAGTTTTTGCAGAGATGTAAAAATACTAGGATGTAATTCTATCCAGTTCATTCAGAATATTACTATCTATATCAATGTCAAATTTCCGAGCAAAATGAGCAGATGATTTCAGTAGATTTGGCAAGTCTTCCATCAGTAATGTTTTTGGATGACAACCTCCATTTGACCAATCAATATATCTGAGACGGTCATTTTTTAGCTTCAGATGAAGCGCATTAGCAAGTATAGTCTGAAAATAAGACTCATCTGCATATTTAATCTGCCTGTAGTACAAGGTTAAGGCATTTTTTTGACTATGGAAATCGATAATGTAGCGAGCAGCTTGGCGATTGCCACAAAACCATTGACTACCACTAAAGCAAGCAGTTTTTTTTGAAAAAGGCAATAAAGGTTTTGTTAATAGTGGATGTTCTAAGGATATTTTGAAATTTTTTAGATAATTACATGATAATGACTTTGTACAGTATCGTTTATAAGAATTTTTCAGCCATAACATATTTTGTTCTAAATCTTGTTTATAAGTCTTATAGGTGATTCGCTCATACTGAATATAAGCATCATAGGGACTTGAGGTTAAATCATCTAATATTTGCCTTGCACTTTTAAGAGGATAGTCTGCGCCACTCAGTAATATAAACCAATCCGGCGCATCTGCTACCTCGTACATTAGTTTAAGAGCTTGCACAGTCGCTTCAACAATAGAAAATTCTCCCCATTTAGTCTGTAAGTGAGGGCGAACAAATAAAACATTCTTCGACAATTTATCCCTAGATAAATCACATTTGTCAAAATCATGATGACAAACAATTAACGGATAATTAAACATACTATTTAATTTGTCGATCAACCGATAAATTTGTAGTGGTTTCGCATGAGTTAGTAAAATAAACCCAATAGAATTATGAGAAATATTAGGCATTTTTCAGGCACTATTTTTACTTTTATAGATAAATTCAAATTCTTAATCGCCGTCTAATTCCACCAATTTACCAATATTGAAATCAATTTTTACCCAACCTTTGAGTTGTTGCAAATTCTGGAGTAAAAGTAACGGAATTTGCCAATGATGCAAAGTCAAAAATGGTAAAGGATCATCAAGATTGTAAATAGCATCAGTACCCTGGATTATGGTCTTAACTGCTGTTTGTAATTGCTGCCAAGAACGAATACCAGTTAACCGCCAAATTTCGTGATATATCCAGTAAGTCGGCTTGCTACTTGCCAAAGGTTCTAGAGGTGCAGGTAGGGGAGTTTGCTCAAAATAAGCCTCGGCTACACCAGGATGATTGTAAAACATGGTAATTGCCGAATGAGTCCGGGGATTGCATTCAATGGCGTAAACTGTACCGTCTTCAGCTTGGATAAAGTCAAAAGAAACTTGTCCCGTCAGCCGCAAACTCTTGACAAAATGTTGTATCCATGAACGAATTTGGGGATTTTCGACGTTTTCATAGTTAATTTGAAACGCCGAAGAGTTACAACAGCAATGTAATCTGAGTTCCCCATCCCGGACTGTACTATGGGTACAAAACTCCTTACCAGGGATAAACTCTTGCATAATCCAAGGTGTTTCGGGGCTGATGGGTAAACTGTTAACAAAAGCGGCGGTTTCTTCTGGGGTGTCGCAGGGAAGTTTGGTTAAATTCAGGCGGCGAACGGAGTCGTAAGGAATACTTTTAAGGATATATTTGCGGGTTTCTTGGCTAAAATCAAAATTAATTACTTGTTGAGGGTCAGTAATTTTAAAAGATTTAGGTACAGATAAACCAAGCGATCGCGCTTTATCAGTAAAGGCAAATTTATCATCTAGCATCTTGGTAATATCTGCATCAAAGTGAAACACTTCGCAGTATTTTGCTAGTTCTGGCTTGGCTAAAGAGTCATAGTAACTAGCTACAGGACTGCACACAGGGACATAAACGTCAACATTTTCTTGTTTGACGATTTCCACTAGCGCCTGAATGTAGGCTTCTGGGTCTTTTTGTGGAGCCGGAACTGTATAAAAACGACTCACAGCTTGAGAAAATCTATGTCCAGATAACCAATATTTGTGACTTTCAATCAAAATTACTCTGTGTCCAGCCTTATGGAAGGAGCGAGCCAGTTGCAAAGCTTTGGTCATCTTGGCTCCACTTACCAAGATAGTTCGGGGGTGAGCCGCGACGACAGTTTTTGTAAACAAACGGCGCACCAGACCCCACAGCAAAGCTATCAGCACCATCAAAGCATTCAACGGCAAGGCTAAGAGTAATAATGTCAGAGTGCCAAAAGTCTTGAATAGAGCTAAAATTTTTACTCCCGCACCCGTGGAAGGCGTTGATACAGGTACAGATAAAGATATTGATTGTGACATCAGTATTTCCTTTGTGTTGATGGTAGAGACGTTGTGATATAACGTCTCTACTGCTTTACGCCACTTTTCTAATTAAGGTGACACCATCGCGGATGGGTAACAAAACTTGCTCAACACGCACATCAGCAGCCACAACCGAGTTAAAATAGGCGATCGCTTCACCGTTAGCAGTGCGTTGTTCTGGTGGTAGGTAAGCTTGTCCTTGCAACAAGGTGTTATCCACACAAATCAAACCATCAGGAGCGAGTAAATCCTGATCCAAAATCATCTGGAAGTAATCAACATACTCCTTTTTATCGGCATCGATGAAGATTAAATCAAATGATTCTTTTCTGGCTGCTAGTTTGCGGAGGGTTTCTAAAGCTGGTGCAACTTCGACAATGATTTTTTTGCCGTCCGGGGATTCGTCAAAGCAAGTTTGAGCAAATTGGGCAACATAAGCATCTACTTCGCAAGCAATGAGTTGTCCGTCACTGGGTAATGCTTCCGCCATCGCTAAGGCCGAATAGCCGGTAAACATTCCCACTTCGAGAATGCGCTTGGCTTTGGTAAGATGCACCAACATTTTCAAGGTCTGCCCTTCCAGATGTCCAGAGAGCATTTCCTGTTCTAGTTGACGTACTGTTTCCCCATCACTAAAGCGTTTACTCCAGTCTTCTTGGCTGGTTTTTTTGGCTAATGCTGCTAAGGCGCTTGATTCTGGGGTGGTGCATTCATCCAAGTAAGGATCTAAACCAGCAGCTAACTGCACTGACTGGCGTAGCGCATCTAATATCTCGGCGGGAATATTTTGCTGTTGTGCTAATTTCAGGGTTTGCTGTAACTGGGCTACTAAGATGCTGTGGGGCGTGATTGGTCTAGGGGTTGGGAGTTGTACAACACTGGTCATCTTTTTACACCCCTAATAATTGCACTTCTTGAGGTTCAATGTAGGCATCAATGCCAGCACCACCACGAGGATATTCAGCACACAGACGTTTATGTTCAGCTAAGGCTAAATCTAGTTCTTCACGAGTCAAGTCATTAACAAAGAAACACTCACCAATAGGACGCGGCATGGCGGCGCGTTGTTTACCATCTCTAGTGAGGCTAATAGATTTAGTAGCATACCAAAGTAAATCTTCATCTAGCAGAGGGTGATCTAGAGATAGACCGATACGACTCATCAAGCCTAAAATGCGATCGCGCTCTTGTAAAGAAATATAACCCCGGCGGGCGGCAATAGTCGCAGATAAAGCCATATCGATATTGACCGCGTGACCGTGATATAAAGGTACTTGCGGCGCTAATTCTAGGGTAGGACTCCAAGTGTGACCGTAGGCAATGACGCGATCAAGGTCTATTTCATGCAGGTTGGGAGTCTCTAACTCCAGCATGGTTTTGATGGCTTCGTAGTTAACTTTATGGGCAATCTCTTTGATTTCTGCTGTGCCATTCACATAGCCAAAATGAGTCTTCAACAGTTCTTCGCCATATTCGTATAGCAGTTCAAAGACTTGTGAGTTAGCAACTACAGCAATTTTGACTAACTCCGCCATTCCGTTGCGGACTTGAGCCGTGGGTAAGGTTTGCAAAAATGAAAAATCCAGAATTACCTTCAAAGGTGCATGATAAGCACCCAGGCGATTTTTCAATTTGCGATGGTTCACCGCTACCTTAATTGCTACACCTGCATCGATTAAGCCAATTAATGTAGTCGGAATGCGAATATAGTTACTCTTGCGACGATAAGCAGCACAGGCAAACCCAGCGACATCAGTAATTAGACCACCACCAATAACTAAAACTGGTTCCTTACGCACTAAGCCAAAGTCGGCAAAAGCATCAATAATTTTTTCAAAACTCTCCAGGTTTTTCCCTGGCTCAGTGATGATGATCGGAAATACTGTCAGTGCGATTTCATAATGCTGGAAATATGACTTAATCTGTTCGCCATAAAGTTCATAAACATTGGCATCAATTACAGCCAAACAGCGACCAAACTTTGCATAGCTATCGGCAATTTCTCTGTTTTGAATATCAAATGTACCGTTCACATAGACAAGACTAAAATCGATCTTCTCGTAGCCTTGGACGTGAAACGCAGTTTCTGTTGCTTCAAACGATGCTTGAACTGTATTCATGTATTTTCGCTGTCAGCTTTTTTAGAGATCAGCCCTGTATTGTCGCGTGATCCCCAGAATCAAGGCAAGGACAGTTAAGACAGTTAAGAAATTTAAAGAAAAAAATTTATCTGTTTGCGATCGCTCCCCCAACCCCAAGAGTTGAAAAAAATTACCAATAAGTATAAAGTAAGTTTTGGAAACTCATTGCTCACATTGAGCTATAAAGCCGCGCATCTAAGAATATGCGGCTCAATATTTACTAAATTTTCTCAATTAAGATGTTTTAATTGCCCATGTCAGATAAAACACAAATAGTTTACCTAAATGACAAGATTTTCCAGTAATCCAAGAGCATGACAAAAGCAACCACAGCATCACCAATAAACTGGCATAAACCCAAAATTTCGCCATTCCTGGGGCTGATTTTAGGTATACTGATTCTGCTGACTTGCTTAGTGTTTAGTGTCACTTTAGGTGCAGCAGAAATACCGACAAATAAGATTTTGGCATCCTTTATCATTTTTGATGGGTCTTATGAACATCTGGTCATTCAGACAGTGAGATTACCGCGATCGCTCATCGCCTTGCTGGTAGGATCAGCCTTGGCAGTTGCGGGTGCATTAATGCAAGGTTTGACACGCAACCCCTTGGCAGATCCCGGAATTTTAGGTATTGAGTCAGGAGCCGCATTAGCTGTAGTCGCCACAACCTTTGTTTTTGGTAGCTCTTCCCTAAATGTTTTAACTATCGTGGCTTTTTTAGGTGCAGGTGTGACAGCAGTGTTAGTCTACCTGATTGGTTCCTTGGGTAAAGGCGGAGCCACCCCACTGAATCTCACCATTGCAGGCGCAGCAATTACCGCCCTGATTTCCTCAGTGATGACGGCAATGCTTATAGTTAGCCAAAGAACCTTAGAAGAAATTCGATTTTGGTTAGCTGGTTCATTAGCTGGCCGCGATATCAATATATTATTCTCAGCATTACCTTTTGTCGTGATTGGCTTAGTCCTAGCTTTTGCCCTAGGTAGACAAATTACCACCATGAGTCTAGGTGAAGATGTGGCTAAAGGCTTGGGTCAACAAACGGGTTGGGTGAAAATTACAACTGCCATCAGCGTAGTTTTACTGGCGGGAAGTTCTGTATCTTTAGCTGGGCCAGTTGGCTTTATTGGCTTAATTGTTCCCCATATTGTGCGGTTTTTTATCAAAGCTGATTACCGTTGGATTTTGCCTTATTCCGCAGTCTTGGGTGCAACTTTACTGTTAATTGCAGATATCGCGGCGCGTGTCTTACTCAAACCCCAAGAAATACCAGTGGGAGTTATGACAGCCTTGGTTGGCGCACCCTTTTTTGTCTACTTGGCTAAATCGAAGGTAAGAAAATGAAATTGGATTGGCTTGTATTTCGTTCTGAAACGATATCTTTGCGGATTGACCGCCGTGTGCCACCAATGCTGTTATGTTTGGCAGTGGGGCTTGTGGTGGCGATGGTGATGAATTTAGGACAGGGTGAATATCCGATTTCTCCCTTAGATATCGTCAAAACTGTATTGGGTATAGATACAGGCAACCCAGATCATGCTTTTGTGATTGATAATCTGCGTCTACCCCGTACCCTAATAGCTGTCATGGTGGGAATGGCGCTGGCGGTGGCTGGGACTATCTTTCAAGGCATCACACGCAACCCATTAGCTGACCCCAGTATTATTGGGATTAATGCAGGCGCAAGTTTAGCGGCAGTTGCCGTAATTGTACTCTTACCAGCAGCACCGATTTATGCCTTGCCTTTATCAGCCTTTGGCGGTGCTTTATTGATGGCTGGATTAATTTACTCTTTAGCTTGGAACAATGGTAGTTCCCCCGTTTTATTTATTTTAATGGGCGTGGGATTGTCTGCGATCGCCAGCGCATTCACCAGTTTGATGATTACCTTTGGCAATATTTATAGTGTCAGTGATGCCTTGGTGTGGTTAGCGGGTAGTGTTTACGGACGCACATGGGAACAAGTCTTTTCCTTTTTACCTTGGTTAATCGTTTTTGTGCCGATGGCATTGATATTAGCTAGACAGTTGAACGCCTTAAATTTGGGGGATGATGTCGCCAAAGGTTTAGGAACTCGCGTGGAATGGCAACGGGGTTTACTGGTACTAGTCGGTGTCGCCTTAGCTGGTGCAGCAGTCGCCACAGCAGGAATGATTGGTTTTGTAGGATTAATTGCACCCCATATCGGCAGACAGTTAGTAGGTACAAATCATCAAGGCTTGATTCCTACCTCGACATTATTGGGAGGAATGTTAGTTGTAATAGCAGACTTTCTAGGAAGAACAATTTTTGCACCCATTGAAATTCCTTGTGGCATTGTAACGGCTGCCGTCGGTGCGCCTTATTTCCTCTATTTGTTAATTCGTAATCGGAAGAAATAGCTTTGTGAACTAGTACAAAAAGGCAAAAATAAAAAGTAAAAATTTAACTTATATCACAAGCTTTTCACTAATTTGAGATAGCATCTTTATTTCTGCCGCATTTTAATAGATGAAAATCCGATTTTAATTAATTTTAAGATGGTAAAAAACATGAAAGGATTATCAACAAAAAGTTTATCTTTAGCTTATGATGGTGCGCCAATTATTCGTGACCTGAATTTAGCAATTCCTGGTGGTAAGATTAGTGCTTTAGTCGGTGCAAATGGTTGTGGTAAATCCACCTTATTAAGAGGGTTAGCCAGACTTTTAAAACCTTATGGTGGTACAGTTTATCTTGATGGTCAATCTATTTTTAATCTTTCTACCAAAGAAGTAGCCCAACAATTGGGAATCTTGCCGCAAAACCCACTAGCGCCCGAAGGGCTAACCGTCCGAGATTTGGTAGGACAAGGACGTTACCCT
This sequence comes from Nostoc sp. FACHB-190, assembly GCF_014696905.1. NCBI lineage: Bacteria > Bacillati > Cyanobacteriota > Cyanophyceae > Nostocales > Nostocaceae > Nostoc > Nostoc sp. FACHB-190. Next base: position 87,296 of record NZ_JACJQW010000011.1, on the reverse strand, counting down.
TATCAAAACTGGTTGCAGCAATGGTCAGAAAAAGATGAAAAAATTGTCCAACAAGCACTAGAAATTACCAATTTATTAGATTTAGCAAATCGAGCCTTAGATACTTTATCTGGTGGACAAAGACAACGTGCTTGGATTGCAATGGCATTAGCACAAGATACAGATATTTTATTATTAGATGAACCGACTACTTTTTTAGATTTAGCGCATCAAATAGAAGTATTAGATTTGTTATATGAATTGAACCAGCATCAAGGACGAACTGTTGTAATGGTGCTGCATGATTTAAATCAAGCTTGTCGTTATGCAGATTATTTAGTGGCTGTCAAACAAGGAAGAATTTTTACGGCTGGAGAACCACAAAATGTTATGACAGAGGAGATGGTACAAGAAGTATTTGGCTTAGAATGTCGGATTGTGCCTGATCCAATTGTCGGAACACCGATGTGTGTTCCCATCGGGCGTAAGGGTATGAGAATGTGCAATTCTTGATGAGTGAATCACAGTATCTACAGGAATTCGGTTTGATTTCTGAATTTATTTGTGTAGGTAGGGAATGGGGAGTCGGGAGTAGGAAAGTGCCTACACAGTCATCGGATATTTTTTTAGTTGGAAGTCAACAGCAGATTATTACCGCTAAAGGTTGAGTATAATCACAATTGCTGTTAAATCTGACTCCAAACTATGAAAATTTATCGGGAAGACTTAGATTGGGCGGTTTCCCAAGGCTTAATTACAGAAGAACAAGCCAGTGCGTTGTGGAATGCACTTTCCCTGAGAAACAGTGAACGCCCACAGTTTAATTTTGTCAATGTTAGTTATTACTTTGGGGCGTTAATTGTGATCTCAGCCATGACTTGGTTCATGACATTAGCATGGGAATCATTTGGTGGCGTAGGTATTTTTTTGTTAGCCAGTATTTATGCCTTTTGCTTTGTGCTTGCCGGCAGCAATCTTTGGTGGCGACAACAAATGAAAATTCCTGGAGGTTTGCTATTTACCATTGCAGTTTGCTTGACTCCTTTAGCAATTTACGGACTACAACGTGCAACCGGATTTTGGATTCAAGATAACCCCGGTACATATCAAGATTTTTATACTTGGATTAAAGGCAGTTGGTTTTTGATGGAGTTAGGAACTATTATCGCGGGTTTAATTGCTATCAAGTTTGTGCGGTTTCCTTTTTTGATAGCCCCCATCGCCTTTTCGCTATATTTTATGTCTATGGATATCACACCATTATTATTTGGCGAAAAAACCTACAATTGGCAGTTAAGGTTAGTAGTTTCTGTATGGTTTGGGATTGCTTGTATTGTGATTGCTTATCTGGTAGATATCCGCACCCGCAGACGCGATGGAGATTATGCTTTTTGGCTATATTTATTTGGGTTAATGGCCTTTTGGTGGGGTCTAACTTTAATGGGAGACAGTAATGAATTGCAAAAATTTATCTATTGTTTGATTAATTTAGGGTTAATGTTATTGTCGGTTTTATTAAGGCGAAAAGTTTTTATTGTGTTTGGGGGTATGGGTGTTTTTGGTTATTTAGGACATCTAGCTTATAGCATCTTTAAAAATGCCCTTTTATTTCCGGTTGCACTCACAGTTTTGGGAATATTTATTATCTATTTAGGAACTTTATATCAACGCAATAGTAGGAATATTGAAGCTTTTCTAGAACGGTTATTACCCGAAAATGTGAGACGCTTTTTACCTAGAGAGTAATAATTTTTTGGTAAGAAAGCAAGCCCTAAGTAAGTCCCCATAATTGAGTGATACAGAACACAAGAGTTTTTTGTTCAGGACTTCAACACAAAGATTGTCTTTTCTTCAGATTTGTAATTAGATAAGATTACCAAGCTGAAGCAATGGGAACAGCAAATGGAAAGATGAACATTAACTAGCTATTCCCAATTCCCCATTTCCCTTTGAAGTAAAAACATGGCAACAAAAATCCCCGTTACAGTAATTACAGGCTTCTTAGGTAGTGGTAAAACCAGCCTAATTCGCCACCTCTTACAAAATAACCAAGGTCGTCGCATCGCCGTTTTAGTCAACGAATTTGGTGAATTGGGTATTGATGGCGAGTTGTTGAAATCTTGTCAAATCTGCCCCGAAGATGAAACTGGCGGGAATAATATTTTTGAGTTAACCAATGGCTGTTTGTGCTGTACTGTGCAGGAAGAGTTTTATCCCACAATGCAAGAGTTAATCAAGCGGCGGGACAACATTGACTGCATTGTGATTGAAACATCTGGGTTAGCTTTACCAAAACCATTGGTTAAAGCCTTTCGTTGGCAAGAAATTCGCAATGCTGCAACCGTAGATGCAGTCATTACAGTAGTGGACTGTGCAGCCGTAGCGGCTGGGACATTTGCCAGTGATTTAGACGCGATCGCTGCCCAACGTCAAGCAGATGATAGTCTAGAACATGAGACACCCTTGCAAGAGTTATTTGAAGACCAACTCGCCTGTGCAGATTTAGTCGTGTTGAGTAAAACTGACTTAGTAGATACGGCAAGCAAAGCACAAGTCGAGCAATTAGTCAAACAAGAATTGCCCAGAGTAGTGAAAATAGTCGAGAGCGATCGCGGCCAAATCGATCCAGCCGTATTATTAGGATTACAAGCCGCCGTCGAAGATAATTTAGATAGCCGTCCTAGCCATCACGACAGCGAAGTAGACCACCACCACGACGACGAAATCACCTCAACACACGTCATTTTAGACCGCACCTTTGACCCCGAAAAACTCCAACAACAATTGCAAAATCTGGTAAATCAACAAGAAATTTACCGCATCAAAGGCTTTGTCGCAGTTGCCAATAAACCTATGCGCTTAGTCTTGCAAGGCGTAGGAAACCGCTTTGAAAAATTTTATGACCGTCCTTGGCAAGCAACAGAAACAAGGCAAACTCGTTTAGTCTTTATCGGCCGTGATTTGAACTCCACAGAAATAGAATCGCAACTGGTCGCTTTGTAGGGTAGACGGCAATACGGTTCGGATAAGAAGTGTAGGCAAGCAAGGGTGCAGGGGTGAAAGGGGGAATTGAAAGTACGCTCTCTCCTGCACCTGAAGCTCCTCCGCCCCCCTGCTCACCTCAACAGATACATTTGTTAACCGAACCGTATTGGGGTAGACGGTAGGACTTACGCAAAAAAACGAAAAAATAAGGTTTTAGAACAGGGTAGACGGCAATACGGTTCGGTTAAGAAACTTATTTGTGTAGGCAAGCAAGGGTGCAGGGGTGAAAGGGGGAAGGAAGGTACGCTCTCCCCTGCACCTGAAGCTCCTCCGCCCCCCTGCTCACCTCAACAGATACATTTGTTAACCGAACCGTATTGGGGTACAGGGGTATGAGGGTGTAAGTATTCAAAACCCTTACACCCCATACCCTTACACCCCTACACCCAATCTTGGTGCGTAAGTCCTAAGTATGTCAAAGTTTCAACTTCAATTGCAACTCATCTTTAATGCGGTTGAGAATGGAGGCTTCATCGAGATTCGCTAAAATTTTGCTGATGACTGCTTTTGGCCCTTCTGGCCCCCAAGTTGCACCATTGGCTAAATAAGCTTTTGTGACTTGGCCAATACCATAAGAAGAGACACCAGCCACGCCTGCTTGGGTGAGTGCAACGGTGACATAAGGTGCTAAGGTGGCACCTGCTGTAGCTGGTGCAGAAATACCAAGTAAGGTTTTCAAACCACTCAAGCCCAAGTTGGCTAGTAATTCACTTACACCAATACCACCCATACTCAAGGCTATTCTTTGCAATAGTTTCACAGCGCCAGCTTCAGTCATGGGGATGGCATAGAGTTTCGATAAACCTAAAATCAAAGCAATATCAATAGCGATACTACTCAGTATATCTACGACTGTCACCGGATTGAGAGCGATCGCTAGGGCTTTAGCCATCACCGCTTTCCAAATCAATTGATTGGCGTTCTGTTCTCGAATTAAAAGTTTGCGTTGTACTAGTTGCTCATTTACAGTGTCAGCATACAACATCGAGTTCAGCGCCACTAAAGCTTTACCTTCCCGTTGCAAAATCTCTAATATCTTCAGCTTGAGTTCTTCGACTTGGGCGTTTCCGGGACGCAATTGCAAACCCCGACTACCATCAGGGCGAACTACCGCCGTTTTTACCAAGGGTGAGGCGGCTGACATGACAATTTCTAAAGGCGTGAGTAATTCTTTTACCCGTTCATCTCGAATTTTTTCATAAATTGCCAAGCGATCGGCGGCGGGATATTGGTCAACTTTGTTAAACACCAAAATTATCGGTTTCCCCGCTTCTCGCAATTGGGAAAGGGCTTGGTGTTCTATCTTTGTCATGTCTCCCGAAATCACAAACAAAATCAAATCAGCTTGTTTGGCGATTTGTTCTGCTAAGGCGGCGCGAGTATCACCATCAACTTCATCTAACCCAGGGGTATCAATTAGTTCTACCTGAGATTGACCCACACTTGGTAAAGTCACACGCAAAGCTCGTTCATTTGTGCCAATGATTTCTTCGTGAATACTCCAATTAACTCTTTGGGCTGCACGAGTTACACCGTGTAAAGGGCCTGTTTCAAATACTGGTTGTCCCACCAAAGCATTCAACAGCGATGATTTACCCCGTCCTACCATCCCAAAAGCCGCAATCTGCACAACCATCCGGTCTAACTTGGCCAGCATAGTTTCTAAATCAGCCAGTTCGGTTTCTAAGCCTGCTTTTTCTTGTGGTGTCAGGTCAAGATTAGCTACCAAGTTTCGCAGTGCTGTTTGGGCTTGTTTGTAATTCAGTTCCGCTTGAATATCTTCAAAGCTAAAAATGGCACTATCTAGTTCTTCCTCCCAGTTAGGCGAATTACTTTGGTCGGGTTCTGGCAATTTAGAAGGCATGTTAACCGGAGATTTTTGATTTACCTCATTTTTATACTAGTTATTTTTTACAGGATATGGGGTGATAATATTCACTGTTCAGGCTGCTTTCACCATCCACACCAGAAAACTCAAGATTTTCTCCACCGGAGGCAGGGGATAATCACTAAAATCAATGGTGACTGTTTGCCCTTCGAGTTTGAGAAATCGCCATTGCGTGCCACTGCTGACAGTACCGTAAATGCTTGTGATAGGCTGTCCTTTGGCTTCATTGAATCTTTGTGCAGCCACCATTTCTGCAATACATTGTCCGAGTCCTGATTTTAAATCTGATTTTTTCGCTTCAACAATTACAATTGCGGGTGCTTCCACTGTTAACTGTTCAGGCGAACGACTAATGAGGAAGTCACAGACACCATTAAGTCCAATACTCGCATCAACGTTAAACTCTTCCCCTGAAAACACGCTGATGGACGAATGGAGAATGCGGCGTACTTCTAACAGTACAGGATTGATAATTACTTCAGAACGGGCTTTTTCTGTATCAACTGCGATCGCCCAAGGTAAATCCTCTAAAATAGCTTGCAGTCGAGGGCTGGGATGCACAGGTTCGATATTTTCCGGGAAAAATCGTACTCCCTCTACAATCATCAGGCGAAAATCTTGTTTCAACCTGTCAATAGTAAATTGACTATAAGGCATAAGCTATGTTGAGTTTAAATTGCACATTCTTTATAGGACTTACGCAATAACCCTCTCAAATCCTCTTAACTTCGTGTCCTACCCTGCGGGAAGCCGCTATCGCGTCTATGCGTTCTTTGCGGTACCCTGCGGGAAGCCGCTTGCGCGTCTACGTTTTTTCATGATTTTGCGTAAGTCCTGCTTTAGTTGAGACTGTCATCAGTTATTAGTCATTAGTCATTAGTCATTTGTATTGACCAAAGGACAAGGGACAAATAACCAAGGACAAACTTTTTAGATATTAGAGTCTTATTCTTGATGAGTGTGATACCTAGTAATTCTATGTCATCTTTTCCCGTCGCATCGGGTGATCCGAAAAAGTAGTAGAGTGAAGAGTGCATCTATTAGCGTTAGGAATTTGACTACATCACCTGTGCGGAAAATTGTTATTGCCGGTAACTGGAAAATGTTTAAAACCCAGGCAGAGACTCAAGATTTCTTGCGAGGGTTTCTGCCTCATTTAGACAACACGCCCGATGAGCGAGAAATATTATTGTGTCCTCCATTCACCGATTTAAGCATTTTGTCTCAAAGTTTGCATGGTAGCCGTGTACAACTTGGAGCGCAGAATGTTCATTGGGAAGACTCTGGAGCTTATACTGGTGAAATTGCCGCTCCGATGCTGACAGAAATTGGTGTCCGTTATGTAATTGTCGGTCATAGCGAACGACGGCAATTTTTTGGTGAAACGGATGAGACAGTTAATCTACGTCTGAAAGCTGCTCAAAAACACGGTTTAACCCCAGTTTTATGTGTAGGGGAAACAAAACAACAACGCGATTTAGGGCAAACTGAATCACTAATTACTACTCAGCTAGAACATGACCTAGTAAATGTAGATCAAGATAATTTAGTGATTGCTTATGAACCCATTTGGGCAATTGGGACTGGTGACACCTGTGAAGCGACAGAAGCTAACCGAGTTATTGGCTTAATTCGCAGTCAGTTAAAAAACCCCAATGTTCCGATTCAATATGGCGGCTCAGTCAAGCCAAATAATATTGATGAGATCATGGCTCAACCAGAAATTGACGGCGTGCTTGTGGGAGGAGCTAGTCTGGAAGCTGAAAGTTTTGCCCGGATTGTCAACTATCAATAGTCTTATATGTAACGCCTTTTCCCTGGCAGCGCCAGGGAATGGGTTTAACTAAGTTAAAAGTCAAAAGAATCAGACTTTATCGCTTTGTCTAGGACTCATATTTGATTTATGAAAAAAATCAGTACACTCAGATCAGGCTGCTTTCCTACTCCCTACTCCCCATTCCCTACTCCCTGCCTACACAAATAGATTCAGAAATCAAATCGGATTCCTATATGCCCAGTAATTTAACTATTCGTGGGCGTTGTTTTGCCTGGGGACAACGCACTTATTTAATGGGTGTGCTGAATGTGACACCTGATAGTTTTAGTGATGGCGGGGATTTTAATAGTACAAATGCGGCTTTGGCTCAAGCCCAAGCAATGGTGGCGGCTGGTGCTGACATGATTGACGTTGGTGGGCAATCAACGCGGCCAGGGGCAGAGCAAATTAGTTTGGCGGAAGAATTAGAGCGAGTTATCCCCATCATCAAGGCAATACGCTCGGAAATGACAGTGCCAATTTCTGTAGATACAACTAGAGCTTATGTAGCAAAAGCAGCAATAGAAGCTGGGGCAGATATTGTGAATGATATTTCCGGCGGGACATTTGATGATGAGATGTTGCCGACAGTGGCGAGTTTAGGTGTGCCGATAGTGTTGATGCACATTCGGGGAACACCAGAAACAATGCAACAAATGACAGATTATGAAGATTTACTAAGAGAAATTGCGAGTTTTTTAACAGAACAAATTTTGGCCGCAACCAAGGCAGGTATCGACCAAGCAAAAATTATTATTGATCCTGGGATTGGTTTTGCTAAGAATTATGAGCAGAATTTAGAGATTTTGCGTAACTTGCGATCGCTCACACAATTAAAGTGTCCCATCTTAGCAGGCGTATCTCGTAAAAGTTTTATTGGTCGCATTCTCAATCAACCAAATCCCAAAGCCCGCATCTGGGGAACAGCAGCCGCTTGTTGTGCTGCTATTGCTAATGGTGCGGATATTCTGCGAATTCACGATGTCAAAGAAATGCGTGAAGTCTCGCTAGTTGCGGATACGTTTTTTAGGTAAAAGGGATAGGGGTTAGTACAAGAAGGCAAAAGTAAAAAGTCAAAAGGAAAAAGAAAGAATAGTGATACCACAAGCCTTTTAGAAATTCCAGATGGTCTGTTTATTTACGCCGCACTGTACTAGAGGCTAGGGGCTAGTATTTTTGACTCAGCACTCACACTTCTACTTCTCCTGTCGGAGACGCTGCGCGAACACTCAGCATAGGACACTCAGCACTCAGCACTCAGCACTCAGCACTTTTTTAAGCTTGACCATTCCCATTGCCTTCAGTACCTACCGTATCACCCAGCATTTGATCTAATGCGCCTTCAGAGACGCTGGGGTTGAGAAATACGATTTTGGCATTGTTACTAGCGCCAAGTTTTTGACTAGCTTCTAGATGTTCTTGAGCTACTAAATAGCGGAGAATGTCTTTGGTTTCTGGTTTAGCAGTGATGGCTTCTGAAAGAATGCGGATAGATTCTTTGGTGGCTTCGGCGCGTTTAATAGCAGCTTGTCTATCACCTTCAGCTTCTAAAATAACAGCTTGTTTTTTAATTTCCGCCGCTTGTTGTTCTGCCATTGATTTCTGGACACTTTCTGGGGGTGTAATGCTTTGAATATCCACCCGGATAATCTTCACGCCCCATTTTTTACTAGTTTCATTCACAATCTGCAACAGCGATTGATTCATTTGATTTCGGGCAGAAGTTGTTTCTGCTAGGCTTCTGTCGGCAATGTGGGTACGGAGTTCGACGGTGACTAAGTTAGAAAGAGCCACTTGCACATCTTCAACTTTATAAAAGCTGTCTTCCATACTGGTAATTTGCCAAGTGACAACACCGTCTACTTCTAAATAAACGTTATCTTTAGTAATTACTTTCTGGGGCTTAATGTCTAAAATCTGTTCTCTGGTGGTGTCTTCCATCACAATCTGATCCACCAAAGGCACGATAAAGTTTAAGCCTGGTCTGAGTGTGCGGTGTCTTTGTCCTAAGCGTTCAACTAAGGCTTCATTACCTTCATTAATAATTTTGGCTGACCCTAACGCATAGCCTACAAGGGCTAAGACTATAGCAATAATTGGCTCCATAGATGCTCCTATTTAGCAATTGGGAGAATTAACTGTTAAGGATATGGTATTTGTCCTACCTTTTAGTCTAGTCTCTTGAGTTTGTGCTTTTATACGCACTCGCTCACAAACCTAGCATCTGTGTATTTGCTACGTTTTAAGCAGATAAAACTGATTGGCAGAATGCGATCGTTATTAAAGCACCTTGATAACATACTGGCAAGAAATTTACCGTATAATATCTTGTCCGGTAAAAAACTGATCATCAAGACCGCAGCACCTCGACTCCGCTCGGCGACCACCTCGACTCCGCTCGGTGACTACCTCGACTTCGCTCGGTGAGCGGGTTGGCAGCTTTGATTACCATGAACATGGTGCAATTTAAATGATGATCAGGTTATGAGAATTCAGTTTGGGGATTTTATTCTGAATTCTGACTCCTGCTGATTCACTTCACTGCCAAATCTAGCCAAGGTTTGACATTAGTTGGTAAGTCGGCGTTCAGGCGTAGAGGGATTTCTGGTGTTGATAGAGACTGTGCATAAGCGGCTGTTAAAAATGGTTGGTAAGTTTTCGCTTCAGGGGTGAGTTGCTTGACAAAAGCTAAACTGACACCGCGCAGGAGTTGGCGCAAGGCTTGGGTTTCTGCACCGCGCTTTTCTTTGACAATTGTGGAAGCTTCGCCTGCTGAATATGTGGGGTCAAGAATACTTAAATGAGTTGCACCAATGGCGGTTAATAAATATTTATTACCCTTTAACTGGCTAAAAGGTCGGATTTGGTGATTTAAGGCAGGGGTTAAGGCATCTTCAGTTGAAGTCAAAATTAATACAGGCTTGTTAATCTGAGAAAGTCCCTGTTTACCAAAAAGTTTACCTGTGAGGGGGTTAAGAGCGATCGCACTTTTAACTCGTTCATCCCGCAACTGAAGTTTGTTTTCTTTTAGAGATGCGGCGGCGCACTGTAACCAATCACCAAGGGGATCAACCAAACTCAAGGAAGTTTTACAAAATTGTCGCACTTCTCCTAAATTAAGTTCTCCACCCACCAAAGCTAAAGCTGTATAACCCCCCAAGGAATGACCAATTACAGACACTTTTTCTGTGTTGAGTTTGCCTTGCAATTGCCCTGGCTGCTTATTAAGATTTGCCAGTTCGTTGAGTAAAAAGCTCACATCCTTGGGTCGCTCAATAAATTCTGTTGCTGGGAGTAATTTGGCTAAATTTCCTTGGTTGGCGGCGTTATTAATTGCTGCACCATTACTTCCAGGATGTTCAATAGCAGCAACAGTAATGCCATAACCAGCTAAATGACGCGCTAAATAGCTGGCAAATCTCCGGTTAGCACCAAAGCCGTGGGAAATTACTACTAATGGTGCTGTAGTGTCGGTTTTTTGACTCCAGTAAATATCTACTGGGATACTGCGTTGACGCTGTTTGTCTGGGAAGGTGAGAGTCTGCTGTTCTACTGCTTCTTGACCAGTGGCTGCCGGGTCGAAACTTGGTTGAAAAGGTGTGTTGGTTTTAACTGTTAAATTTCGGGCTAGGATACTACCGAGGGCTTGGCTTTGTAAGTTGTTGGGGTTAAATTCTGTAGCAATTTGTAATAATTGAGTTGCATCCAGGTCAATATTTTCTGTGGGATAAGCTTTGAGGAAACTGACCACGCTCAAACCATTCACTTGACGCAACCCGATACTCATTGTTGCTTGTAGGCTTTCGACGCTACTACCGGGAATAGCTGCGGCTAAGGATGTAATTAACTGTTTACCTTGGGGTAAGAGAACTAATTCATCAACAAATTTGTCGGCAAATTTAGGATCTACTTGGACTCGTCGATTGAGTAAGCCGCGTAATTCTGGAGTAAATAAAGATTCGTAAGCTTGGAGAGTTTGGGATAATGTTCCAGTTTTAGCAAATTTTTCGATATCCGCGATCGCCACAGATTGCTGGAACAGTCCGAAACGAATAGTTATTGTTTCTGCGGCTAAAGTAGCGGGTATTGCCCAAACCCAACCCAACACAAGACTCGCACTAAACAACAATCCTTGCAAGGGTTTTTTCTTGCAAGGATGATTTTTGGGAAACTGCAAAGAACCTGCCATTTTCTTTGAACCAAAAGATTACCAGCTATGGGGACGTATAAACCATGATTATTGTCCCCAATTTTTAGCTGTATCTTGAATTAAACTTAAAGTCCAAATAATCTGAGGAAATTAAAGATAATTCCAAAGGGACTAGCGATCGCACCTAAAGTTTCACTAGTCTTAGTCAGACCATTACGACTCACTACTATCACATCATTATTTCGCAGAATGGGATTAGTCGCCTCATTAATACCATCAGCAAAATTGATTTTGACTACCCGTTTGGTGACAGAACCATCAGGATTTAGTCGAATCAAATCTACAGCCCCTCTGCTGGCGCGGGCATCATTAAAACCACCAGCAGCTAATAGAGCTTGGTTTAAAGAACTATTCGGTTTAAGGTCTGTAGAGCCTGGCCGTTTAACTTCACCCACCACACCAACTTGGATAGTGTTTGGAGATAAAGTTGTATTCGCCAATTGAGTTGCTTCTGCGGCAGTAAGATCAGTAGCAGTGGGGATAACAATCGTATCTCCGTCCTGGACGATAATATCTTGATTGACATCACCACTCTGGAGTAATTGCCAGAGATTAATATCAATAGTCTGTTCACTACCAGTTCTGGTGGGGCGGCGGAGTTTCAGACTGCGAATATCTGCTTGTCCGGTGATTCCACCCGCTAATTGAATGGCTCTGGTGACAGTAGGTAAACCACCTGCTCCTCCTTCTGCACCACCGCCACCTGTCGTCACCAAGTAAGAACCGGGACGGTTAACTTCACCAATAATGGCGACTGTGCGGGGTGTGCTGGGACTAGCTGCAAAGTTGCTGGCGGCTAAATTACGGGCTTCAGCTTTGTCGAAGCTAGACGCAGTTGGAACAAAGATGGTATCACCATCCCGTAATGTAATATCTTGACCGACTTGACCAGTTTGTACAGCCTCTTTTAAGTTGAGGGTAACGCGCTGTTCCCCGCTTCTGCCGACTTTGCGTCGTACTTCTACTTGGGTGACATCTGCGGCTAGAGTTACACCTTGGGCTGTCGTTAACGCTGCTAATACGGTTGGGTATTGTACGCCAGGGTTATCTCCTGCACCACCACTGAGGGTGAGAGTATAAGAACCTGGTCTTGTGACTTCTCCCGCCACAAAAATGTTAATCGGGCGGGATGATAACAGGTTGACAGAAATTAACGGTCGTTTGAGATAGCGGGAGTACCTTCTAGCAATTTCATCCGATGCTTGTTCAGTGGTTAAACCCTGCAATGGCACACTACCAATTAAAGGTAAAGTAATGGCTCCACCGGGAGGAATTTGATATTCTCCTGTGTATTCTGGTACTTCAAATACATTCACCCGGATGCGATCGCCGCCACCCAAAGTATAAGTTGTATCTAATTGTTGAGATGTTGCTGGTGAGACTTGTTGTAGCGTTGGGATAACAGGTGTTCTATTCGGCGGGATTGTTTGTGAAGTTGGAATTACTGGCTTTGCAGTTGGTAATACTGGTTGTCCCTGAGCTAGGCTGACGGGCGACACAGCGAAATTGATAGCTGTGCAAAAAGCCACACCCATAGATGACTGGGTGAGGAATTTCAATAAACCTGTGTTAAACATATTTACCTTAGACTCTGAGACTACGATCGGCAAAGTACTGTCTAAACATTTTAATCTTGACTATACTTAAGTATTCTTGTTCCCCGACAATCTTATTTTCCTTGAAGGATACTCTTTTCCGGAAGCATAATTATTTATGAGATTTGAATTTTTGATAAAGTTAGCTTAAAGACTAACTTACTGAGACACGGATTCAGCATTTATTAATACAGGTTTTGATAGCAATTTACAATCTACGTAAGTGATTCAGATCCCCGACTTCTTAAAGAAGTCAGGGATCTGAAATCGAAAATTTAAAATGAGTTATTGAATATCAAAAATTACTGAACAGATGTATTTTGCTGTTGAATCTTTTGAATAAAAAAGTCTTCTAAGGAATGTCGCGCTAAATCAAAAGAAATAATTTTACCTTCCATTAAGCGAAGACTATCGAGAAAATCATAGTAGTCCTCTGCTAAAGTGCCTTGCCAAGAACCATTATGGCTAAATGTCAAGTTAGATAGCCATTTGTGCAGCACTTCTTTGTCACCACCTTTACCTTTGATTTGGTAAGCATGATTATTGCCTAACAATTCATCCAGAGAACCAGCACAAACTAATTCACCTTTGGCGAGAATGGCGATGCGATCGCAAATTTGCTCAACTTCACTCAGAATGTGACTATTAAAAAAGATAGTCTTCCCGGCGGCTTTTAACCCTAAAATAATCTCACGCATTTGGTAGCGTCCCAGGGGGTCAAGACCAGACATCGGTTCATCCAGAAATATCACTTCTGGGTCATTAACTAACGCCTGCGCCATACCCACACGCTGTAACATACCCTTAGAATAACGCCGCATTTGTTTTTTGCGGGCATCTGCTACAGGTAAACCGACTAATTCTAACAGTTCTGGAATGCGCTTACGCTGGAAACTCCTCGGAATTTGGAAGATTCCCGCCGCTAACTCTAAAAATTCCCAGCCAGTGAGATAATCATATAAATAAGGGTTTTCTGGCAGATAGCCGATACTTTGCTTGACTTGGCGATCGCCCAATGGTTTACCTAATAATAATCCCCGTCCCGCCGTTGGACGAATAATTCCCAACAACAATTTTAATAAAGTCGTTTTCCCCGCACCATTCGGCCCCAACAACCCAAAAGTTTCGCCCTGATAAACCGTCAAAGAACAGCCTTTGAGAGATACTATCTTTTGATTCAACCAAAAGCCAGTACGATAAACTTTTCGCAAATCAAAAGTTGCAACAACTGGCGGAACACTCGTAGGTTGCGGTTGAGATTCTGGAGTATCAATAACAGATGTCATTGTCAAAAATTAAGAGAATGTTTAGAAAAGTTCTTGGCATTAAGACAACAGAGCAATGGCAAATGAGACAGGAAGCCAACACTTACCGCTTGCAGAAGTGTTGGTACTTCACTATCAGTACCTTTATAATAGACAAATTAAAAAATGGCACGTTTTTCTGAAATTCTCAGAAGCTATAGCAATCGTATTTGATTTGTGAAAATCGAGATGCTCAGATCCCCAACTTCTTCAAGAAATCGGGGATATTTTGGTTAATGAATGATGTAGAACTGCTATATTTATAAGGTAAATATTTAAGTAGGGTGTGTTACGGCTATACAAGGATTTTAGAAATGAAGAGAGTGATAATTAGCCGTAACGCAGCATCTTTCTCTACCAGACTGACATTCGCACTTATGGAGAGAATAAAGCGATATTACCTACCAGTCTAGTACATAAATCATAGATGATTCATATATTTCCAATTTTTTGAAGTTAATTTGATTTATACTTCAGTTTTAAACATAAAATTATCAGGTTAAATATAAATGATATGGCATTAGCAATAATAATAGGCAAGGCTTGTAAAGTAATGCCATAAATTAACCACAATAATAAACCACTCATAAATGTAATCAACATTACAAAAGATACATCTTTTGCTGATTTGCTTTTCCATATTTTAAACATCTGGGGCAGAAATGCAATGGTAGTTAATCCCCCAGCAACTAACCCTAAAATTGTCAAAAAATCCATATTAGACTGATATTTAACAGTTTATCAGGATAATTTTAACATGATTTTATATTTTCACTTATTATTTCTTAGCTTTTATTTTTTTTAGATAACATTTAGCCCATTCATAGCGATTCGGGTCTTTATTTAATAAGTAAATTGCGGCTTTATGACGGTTTTCCTCATCTTTTATGCTGCGAAATATTCGTTTTATTTCATCATCGATATCTCCAGGTTTAGCCCCACGTTTTATTGCTTCATCAAAGTAATAATCACCTTTACTATATTCAAAACGATCGTAATAAATTGCGCCCAGCAATGTATAAGGTTGATAACTATCTGAATGAAAATCTATAGCTTTTTTTGCACATTTTTCAGCCTCATCTAAGTTATTCATATCTCTAAATGCTCCACCCCTAGTAACTAAAATTGCTGACTTTAGCTTATTTTCTTTGACTTTATTCAAATCTAATTCAGTTACTCTTAATGCCTGTTCTGGCTCATTAGCCTTACGCCAATAACTACTAGCATTAGGTATATTCCAGTTATTACCAGTCCGCATAATTTCTTGCTCATAAAACTCCGCTTCTAATCTAGAGTGTGCAGTTGCAATCTTGCCCTCACGAGACAACATATTTTGTTCTATTAACTGAGTGACTAATACAATATCGAGACGTTCTTTTTTCTCTAGTTTTAGCATGATTTCATAAAAGGGGTGCATTGGTAGATTAGGTTCTATCAATCCATATTTTCTTTTGAGAATAGCGTAGTGCTTCTGTTGAGCTAAAACAATGATATCTTCGCGTCCGTTATTTTTCAGCCATTCAATTTCTAAATCATTAGGTAACTCTTCTAAATGTATCTTAGATTTTAGAAGAGAGATATATTGTTCATTGGCAATTTGTATAGTGTCAGTGAGCTTGCGTTTTTTGAGAAAGTTAATATCTTGCTCACGTAACTTATGTTCTCTCTCCAGATTTTTAAGAATTTTATACAAATGACTCTTGGGTGATGAGTCTTCATATTGATGTGCTTTATACTTAAGTTTTAAATTTTTAAATTCTCGTGTTTTTTCTAACTCTTGAGCAATAGTAATTGTTTCAGTTAGCCCTTTTTTTTCTAACCATTTTAATTCTGAATCACTTAATATTTCATCACTATCTAGCTTTTGTAAAATAGAGTATAATGGACTAGATAATGATATATCTATATGTTTATCTGCGTGATAAGTTATTTTTAACTGAACAAATTTTGTTTGCTTTTCTGCCTCTTGTTGCTCAAAAATTTTGACAGTTTCAAATAGTTCTCTTTTTTGCAACCATTCCAACTCAAGATGGTTGATTGTTTGCTTATTCTCCAGTTTATTGAGAATTTTATACAGTGGGCTATAAGATGATAAACCTTGATATTTAGTAGCTTGGTACTTTTTCTTCAAAGTAAAAAAATGGTTTTCTAATTTCATCTTATTAATCAGAGAAATTATCACACCAAGGTGATTATTTTTTAGCCATTCAAGCTCAGAATCAGTAAGTGCTTTTTCTGAGTGAAGCTTCCACAGAATTGGGTAAAGAGTGGTACTAATATTTTGAAAATCTCTCAAATTTTTAGGTACTTGATACTGAGATTTAAGATAGGAAAACTCATTTTCTAATTTTTTAAGTTCGTCTAAATTAGATTGTTGCTGTTGGTAAATAGTTTCAAAAGTTTGAAAAAGTGCTTGCTCTTTTAACCAATCAAATTCTAGCTCAGTTAACTCAATACATAAATTAGCTTTTCGTAGTATGAGATATAGCAGGCTAGATGGTGAAGTATCTTGATAATTAGTTGCTTGATATTTAGACTTGAGTGCAGTGAAGTGTTTAAGCCGAATTTCCGATTCTGTATCCATATTGATAGTAGATGCGATCGCACTTAGTTAAAGGTGTTATTCGCTACTATAGCAACAGTACAAAAAAAGGGCGAGTAAAATATCCGCCCAGCAATCTTAAGTATTTACCGCATTTATCAAAGTCTTGATTACAACACCTTACACTGTCCGTGATTTCGCAATAAATGGTCACATAGCACCAGCGCCACCATTGCTTCTACCATTGGTACAGCACGGGGTAACACACAAGGATCATGTCTGCCTTTGCCGGCTAATACTGTTTCTTCACCTTCATGAGTTACTGTTTTTTGTTCTTTTCTAATAGTGGCGGTGGGTTTAAAAGCAACTCGTAAAATGATATTTTCGCCGTTGGAAATACCGCCTTGAATACCACCAGAACGATTAGTTACAGTCCGAATTTCACCATTTTCATCAATATAAAATTCGTCGTTATGTTCAATGCCTGTTAATAATGTCCCAGCAAAACCAGAACCAATTTCAAAACCTTTACTAGCAGGAAGTGACATCACGGCTTTAGCAATATCAGCTTCTAACTTATCAAATACTGGTTCGCCTAAACCTTTCGGTACGTTACGAGCAACACACTCTACCACACCGCCAATAGAATCACCTTGTCTGCCAGTTTGCTCAATTAACTCAATCATGCGATTGGCGCATTCTGCATCAGGACAGCGAACAATGTTGCTTTCTACTTGTTCTAAAGTGACGGTATTAGGGTCAACAATGCCTTCTAAATCTTTGATGCGTTTGACATAACCAATCACTTCTAGATTAGCAACTTGTCGGAGAATTTTTTTAGCGATCGCACCTGCGGCGACTCTACCAATTGTCTCACGCGCCGAAGACCTACCGCCGCCTTGCCAATTCCGAATTCCGTATTTAGCATCATAGGTTGCATCTGCATGGGAAGGACGATATTTCACCGCCATCTCATCATAGTCTTGCGATCGCGTGTCTTTATTCCGCACTAAAATTGCGATCGGTGTACCTAGAGTTTTTCCTTCAAACACCCCAGACAAAATCTCACAGGTGTCTGCTTCCTTGCGCGGCGTGGTAATCTTACTTTGTCCTGGCCGCCGCCTGTCTAACTCAAACTGAATTTCTGCTGCTGTGATTTCCAGTTGCGGAGGACAACCATCAATGACAACTCCCACACCGCCGCCGTGGGATTCACCAAAAGTAGTAATGCGAAACAGATGCCCAAAAGTATTGCCCATGATTGTGAGGAAAAAGGATAAGGCTTATGTATTTTACCGAGAGTTCTTGCAAATGTTAAGTTTCAAGAATCAGGGATAAGGAGGGAAACACATCAAAGTAACGCTATGGGGAGCCACTGCGTTGCGGAGATTCCCCCCGTTGTAGCAAGTGGCGTGGATTTAGGAGGATCTACTAGTTTTAAATACAACACTAAAAAGTTTTCAGACTTCCAGTCTGAGGTGTTTATTAATTACTGAATTGTGCAATTTTTTGGAATATCCTAAGTTTAACTCTGCACGTTGTAATGACAGCAATTCAAGACATTACGATAGTCACACTCCGGAATTGCTATCACTTAACTTGAAGTTAGAAATAGAAACTAGATTGCTCTAGTCAGGTTATCTCTGTTTGTGTAAATCCTGGGAAAAATTACAAGTGCAAATATCGTAATTGAGTAGTTTGCACGTTTTCAAACTCACAAAGTGAAATAAATCACTGTTAATACTCCAACTCAGTTGAGAGAAGTTCAGCAGCAAGAGGTCTCATCTCCTCTAGGCACAAAGGTATAGAAATGTATGAATGAAGGTGATAAAAATCCTCACATTCCTACGCCTTCAGACCTAGCAGTAAGATCCAACCTTGGTACGTAGCTACTTTATTAGTCTCACCTGATACTGGTATTGGTGTATTGGCAGACCATCCTTGTAGATATCGCATAAACAACTAGGAATTGTTTTGGCAATTTGTAGTGTTTATCAAAACTACAACAATATTTTTTGCGTTGTTAGAAGGTGATGCAGAATGCGAACCCAAACTAGTAATGTTGGAATTCGTCGCTCAGGAAATTTTTTTACAGGTGTGGCGCTGCTGTTAGCAACTTTTTTCTCCTCGGCGCTACCAACAACGGCTGATCCCAATTCTGTGATAGCAGCCGCCGCCTCACTCAATAACAACAACATTCAAATATCTGACAGTCGGCAACTGTCTCAAACTCGCCGCATTGAAATTGATTTATCTCAGCAGCGTTTAAACGCCTGGGATGGCCAAAAGCTAGTTTATTCCTTCCCTGTATCTACTGGTAAACGAGCTACCCCTACACCCATTGGTAGATTTCATATTCAGTCGAAACATCGCACTAATAGAATGCGGGGTAGAGGTTACGACATTCCTGATGTTCCTTATACAATGTATTTTTATGAAGGTTATGCAATTCATGGTGCTTATTGGCATAACCGTTTTGGCACTCCCGTCAGCCACGGTTGTGTGAATTTACCAGTCAAGCAGGCGCGGAAATTGTACAACTGGACAAAGCCAGGAACGTTAGTAATTGTGAAACGCTAAATCTCTAGGAATTAGGCAGTAATAAGACTTACGCACAAAGATGTTCTGTGGAAACTGGGTGTAAGGGTGATGTTTTGCTCACGGTAGAGGCGAAAAACCATTCGCCCCTACTGATTTAATTCAACGGTTCAATAATAGTGCGTAAGCCATTGTTAGTGAGATTTTTTAACATTTCATCAGCGTTATAACGATTACTAAAAACGCCTGCTTGCATCACCCTGCGCCCTTTCCAGATGGTAGAAAATGCACCAGGGGCGACAAATTTTACTAATTCCTGTTCTTGTTCGTTGGCTACTTCAACAATGACGCGGTAACGTGTGTTGTTGGTAGGCGGTAAATAACTTTGAGTGTATGTATTTGTATTGGTTTGGGGAAGCGGGACTTTTCGCAGGTTGGCAGTATTACCTAGGGGAACGTTACCATCAGGAACGGGTAACAAAGCTGCACTACCGGGAGAAATGGTTGTATTGGGGACTGACGCAGGTGCAGTAAATTCAATGGTGTTTCTGTCAATCTGCACGTAGTTGAACTGTGATGATGCTGGTTGGGCTGTAGAAGCCGGCGGGGGGTTTGTTGCTGGTTGGGTTCCTACTAAGCTGCTGGGAACTGGGAAGCCGCCACGGGGAGGAGTTAGTTGTAGTTGTTGGGGGGATTTGGGTTTGATGGTTGTAGTGGGTAATTTGGCGACGGGATTGGGTGTGGGAGCAACTTCAGTGGGAGAAACAGTAATTTCTGGATTGGTGGGAATAGTTGAAATAGTTGTGTTTGGTGTGGTTGGTTGGGGGTTATCTACAACAGTCGTAGCTGGCGCGTTCAGATCGACTTTACCTGTAATTTTGTTGCTAGTTAAAGTATTGCCAGTGGCAGCGATCGCCTGTTGAACTGCACTAGCATTGATATCATAGCGGGCATTATTACGAAATTCATTACCACCAGCTTCTGTAGTATTACCTACGTCTGGCATAGCTTGGGCGATCGCTACTAAACCATCTTCTTTACTATCGGCAATCACATTATTGCGGACAATGGGACGGGCTTTGCCTTGGACTAAAATTCCCGAACGATTGTTTTGTATTTGATTACCCATAACCACAGGCGCGGCATTTTGGGTAATATTTACGCCATAACCAGTTTCTTGAAAAACATTGTCTTGCACTTTTGCCTGAGAAGTACCACTCAGGGTAATACCATTAGCTCCGTTTCGATAAAAATAATTTTTACTAATTGTCGGTGCGCCATTACCACTCACCGCTACACCGTCTTGGGTACTTCCTATAAATGTATTTTCAGAGACTACAGGGTTACTTGATTCAATCCACAAACCATAACCACGGGGATTAGCATTCGTCACACTCACCCCTGCTAATTCAGTTTGATTTGCACCCACAATCGTGACATTCTGTCCGCCATAACTGCGGCTCAGGTACAATCCACCACCTTGAATTGTAATTCCACTACCTTTGTTAGCTGCATCACCTTGAATGGAAATCCCAGGGCGCAGTATTAAAGGAAAGGTTTCTCCAGTTTCTTCACTGTAATTACCCGGAGCCAGCATAATGACTGTATTGCCTTGAGCAACACGCAAAGCTTGGGTAATAGTTTTTAACGGTGTGCGATCGCTACCATTACCTGTGGTGTCATCCCCGATACTTGGGTTGACAAACAGTACATTAACCTGAGAAATTGGTCTTTCACCCAGGGGCATTCTATTCGGTAGAGATGGCATCTGAGCAACGGCACTATTATTAATTGCCAGCAAAGTTAAACTCGCCACTCCCATACCAAACATACACAGCAAAAGTGAGTAACCAAAAGCTATCGGTATAGCTAAGTTTAAAGATGGATGCAGTTGATCAATGGTTATCAGCTTGAGCGCCAGTCTATAATGTTGACCTGATACATTGGGGGACACCATTTTTACCATACTCCTAAGAAATAACAATAAAGTCTTATACCCTTAGACAGTAATATGTCGATAATGTTACCCACAATATTGACCTATTGGCTATTTTAAAGACAAAGTAATTAATGAAGAAAGTGGGGAGTCGGGAATAGGGAATGGGAAATTAGTTTTCTTAATGCCCAAACCCAATTTCCAGTACTCAACTCTTAATATCTCTTGCTTAGTAAATTAATGATGCTAAAAACATTGCATATATGAAAGAGGCTGACTATTATGAAAGCACTAATGGAGTTGTGGTAATGGTCGAGCCGTATAGCCAACAAGAGCAAATACAGCAAATTGTTTACCGCATATTAGATGCTAATTTAGACCGCACTCGTGAAGGTTTACGCATCATCGAGGAGTGGTGTCGTTTTGGTTTGAATAATGCCCAGTTAGCAGGAGAATGTAAATACCTGCGACAAGAGTTAGCAAAGTGGCATACAGCAGAAATCCGGGCAGCGCGAGATACAGTAGGTGATATCGGCACTGATTTATCTCATCCCCAAGAAGAACAACGCGCTAGTATTAAGTCGCTGTTGCAAGCTAACTTTTGCCGTGTTCAAGAAGCATTGCGGGTGTTGGAAGAATATGGCAAGCTATATAGCTCCAATATGGGCAAAGCTTTTAAGCAGATGCGCTATCGGGTTTATACCCTAGAAAGTAGTTTAATGGGGTATCAACGTCATCAGTTATTGTGGCGATCGCATTTATATTTAGTCACATCTCCATCAGACAATTTATTCGCCACGGTAGAATCTGCACTCAAAGGCGGATTGACTTTAGTCCAGTACCGCGATAAAAATTCCGATGATACTGTGCGGCTGGAACAAGCAACTATACTCAGACAGCTATGTCATGCTTATGGCGCTTTGCTGATTATGAACGATCGCGTCGATTTAGCCTTAGCTGTAGATGCTGATGGTGTACATCTAGGGCAACAAGATATGCCTATAGCCTTGGCGCGTCAATTATTGGGGCCACAGCGCATAATTGGCCGTTCTACCACTAATTCGGAAGAAATGCACAGAGCCATTAACGAAGGTGCAGATTATATCGGTGTCGGCCCTATTTACGAAACTCCCACCAAAGCAGGTAAAGCCGCATCTGGCTTAGAATATGTCCGCTACGCCGCCCAAAATAGCCCTATCCCTTGGTTTGCCATTGGCGGCATTGATGCCAATAATATCAATGATGTCATTGATGCTGGTGCCGAAAGGGTAGCAGTAGTGCGATCGCTTATGCAAGCCGAACAGCCAACGCTTGTTACCCAATACTTGCTGTCTCAACTAAATCGCGTCAGACCACAATCAGAAATCATTCAAAATTAAACTTACTCAGCACTCAGCACTCAGCACTTACTTATGTCCGAGCAAATTACCCTTCAGGTAAATGGAGAAACCCGCAGTTGTTCATCTCCATCGTTGTTACCCGATTTACTACAACAATTGGGTTTCAATCCGCGCTTAGTGGCGGTGGAGTATAACGGGGAAATTTTGCATCGCCAATTTTGGTCACAAACGATTGTACAGCCAGGCGATCGCTTGGAAGTTGTTACCATTGTCGGCGGTGGTTAATTTTCTTGATAAAGCATCCGGTGAAGAGTTTTGCGCCTCGCTAATTCTTTACCTTTGCGACCGAGTTGTTCGCGCAATTGCTGGTTTTGACACAAGCGTTTAAAGGCTTGAAAAACTTCATAGCCAGATTTTGGGTTGACTAAAATACCGTTTTCTTCGTGACTCACTACCTCAATCACAGAACCTAACCGGGAAGCAATTACAGGCTTACCAAAGTAACTGGCTTCTAGATATGTCACCCCAAAACCATCAATAAATCTCGCTTTGCTATCATTCACAGTCAGCATCGCAAAGATATCACAAGCCCCATAATAACCTGCTAACTCGCTTTCAGGTACGTGACCAGCAAAGTGTACCCGTTGGTCTACCCGCAAACGTTGTGCAAGAGTCTGCAATTCCGACTCACCCGCACCTTGACCACAAATTATATAGTGAACATCTATCCCAACAGTCAGTAACAAGGGGAGATTCTCAATTACTCGTTCAAAGCTTTTCGGTTTTACTAGTCTTCCCACGGAAAGAATGACAATTGCTGTTTCGGGAATGTTGTAAATTTGGCGTATCTTGACCCGTAAATCATCAAGATGACTTGGGCTTGTCCCGGCGCTAAATTTTTCTGGTCTAACTATGGGATGAATAACATGGGTAGGAGTTTGTAACCGGAATGCGTTTCTGAGGTAATCTCTTGTAAAGGCGCTGTTACAAACAATGCCTGTGGCACGGGATAATGTTAACTTAAAGAGCGATCGCCATAAAGGATTGCCCAAAACAGAGCGAATATCAAAACCGTGTAAATAAATAAAAAAACGGATAGGTAATAGATAGCTCAATAATAATATTGAGGGAAACTCGTAACTGTGTCCCCATTCTATATAACGATAGTGATAGCGAAAATAAAGTTTAATTGCTAATACAAATGAGCCAACTAAATTCATCAACGGCTGGAAAATATTTCCCCAAAATTTTCCTAGCCAGTATTGAGAATTAGGCCAGCGATAGACAGGAAACTGTTGTGTCTCATCAAATTTTTTATCGCCCGCACAACTAGCCGCCAACACAATAATCCGTTCTGGATCTTGCACACAACGGTTATAGATATATTCGCTAATCACTGCTTCTTGTGGTAAAAATTGACGCGATATTACTAAAATATCTGGACATGCTGTTTGTTCTCTAATGTTTGGCGCTAGTTGAGAAATATGTTCCATGTTAATTTTTGTATTTTGATGTAAATAATGTTTTAGTTTTGCATGTTTAATTTAACTAGATTCTTACTAATAAATTAGCTTTGCTTACTAAATACTTTGAGACTGATTATCATCATCACTTAGGCATTTCGATATCAATCAAAGTACACCTCATACTTGACATTTCAGCAACATCAACTAATTGCTTAATAATAGTTATCATCATCAATAACTTACTGAAATTGTACAGTAGAAAACCCACTAATCTAAGTTTTTGTGGTAATAAATTTGCTCGACTAATTCTGATTAATCTTGGTGCTATTTATACTATATCTACATATATATAGAATCGCAATTGATTTTTATCTTCCCAATAGATATGGGAATGCGGTTGATTTTCCCAATCTACTTGTGTGGTGCGCGAAGCGCGATAGGCAGTGAGTAGGAAAAAGTATTTTTTCTCTAAATCAAATGTGATTTATGTATATATTTATTTTTGTAATAATTGATGCCATTTTGTGAATACATAAACATCAATTTTGGTAATTGAAATTATCTTTATTAGTAGACATTAGTACAGAAGCCTGATCTCAGGTATTGATTTTTTTTAAATCAAATATGAGTGCGATATTAGCCTTATAGTCTAACTTAAATTATTCAGTATGGGTAGCCACACTGGCAAATAGTTTGCATAGTACCAGACTTCAGTCTGTTCGCGTAGCGTGCGCCTTAGCGCAGGGTTGAATGCTGAAAGTGGATGCACCCATCTTTAGCCTGACTTTTAGGGCAATTATTAATTGATCCCAAAGTTCCTAAGCTCTAGCAGAAGTTCCAAGGTACGGTAATCTACTACAGAAATCCCCCCTCCGTCTGCTGTGTACCTGGGATAAGTCGCGGTAAATTGAAGATGTAGCAACAGTTAATGATGTTACAGAAAGCTACTGCCAATACAATACTCGCTTACTAGTCGCGGGCTGGCATCAGCTACATACCGCAAAATCCTATCAACAATAGGATGCAATCATCAGCAATAAAATTTTTCAAGCGACTGTGTTATGCGTAAAAAACTACAACAAACCATCAAACCACTGTTAAAAACCTTCTTTGTCCTCAGCTTAGTATTAGCTTTAGCATTAGGTCATGCTGACGGAGCCTTAGCGGCTCGCAGTGGTGGTCGTATCGGTGGCGGTTCATTTAGAGTTCCTTCGAGCCGCACTTATACACCTCGTACCTACGCACCTCCTGGTGGTGGCGGATATTATGCACCTTATCCTGGTGGTGGTTTCGGCTTTCCGTTCCTATTACCGTTTTGGGGTATTGGCGGCGGATTTGGCGGTCTATTTACAATTCTAATTTTTATTGCGATCGCTAACTTCCTGGTTCAAAGTTTCCGTCGTGCTAACAGTGGCGGAATTGATGAAGTTGGTTATAACAGCAACCCCAATGTTTCTGTAACTCGCTTGCAAGTTGGTTTGTTAGCTCAAGCCCGCGATTTGCAACCCGCACTCAACAAAATTGCTGAACTGGCTGATACTAACTCTCCCGAAGGTAGAGCCGCAGTTGTGCAAGAAACTAGTCTAGCTTTACTCCGCCATCCAGAATATTGGGTCTATGGAGGTGGTGGTACACAACAAGCTAAATTAAATTCTGCGGAAAGCCAATTCAATCGTTTAGCCTTGGCAGAACGTAGCAAATTTAGTGAAGAAACTCTTTCTAACGTTAATAACCAACTCAAAGCTGCTTTAGCAAAAGAAGCCTTACCTGCTAGTGATGAACTCGACAACCCAACTCGCCTCTTTACTGAAGGCCCTGGGGAATATATTATCGTTACTTTGTTAGCAGCAACTCTCGGTAAATTTGAAATTCCCGCCATCAACTCTGCTGACGACTTACGCCAAGCCTTGCGCCAAATGGGTAGCATTCCTGGTGAACAATTGTTAGCAATTGAAGTTTTATGGACTCCTCAAGCTGAAGGTGATACCTTAACTTCTGATGATTTGTTCGCAGAATATCCTGATTTGAAATTGATGTAAGCAGAAGTCAGAAGCCAGAATTAAAAACCCGCCCAAGATGGTTAATTCATTCCTGCAAGCGGGTTTTTTCATGAATATATTTTTATAACGGAATTACCCATAAAAACGAAGGAAAGTGAAACAGTAAGTAGTTAAACATAATTAATTACACAAAGTCATTGCGAATGGAGCGAAGCGAAATGAAGCAATCGCAAGGGCTGGGATTGCTTCGCTTCGCTCGCAATGACTGTAATTAATTTTGCGTGGTTACTTATAAGGTGGTGTGGGAGAGATTTTATGCTATTCTTTGACTGGTTTTATAGGAAATTTCATATAAAATGGAAGATGATGGAGACATTATAGAAATTCCTTTACGACCTCTTGTTTGGATGGGAGACTCTCTCAAAAATATCCGCTCATTTCCTGAAGAGGTGCGTGCATCAGTAGGGTATGCACTGCAATTAGTACAAGCCGGGGAAACACCAATGGATGCCAAGCCTTTTAAGGGGGTTGGAAGTGGTGTGTATGAAATCGTCAAACGCTACGATACGGATACTTACAGGGCTGTTTATGCGGTAAAGATTGGAGAAAAAATCTATGTCCTGCACGCTTTTCAAAAAAAATCAAAGCAGGGTATTAAAACTCCACAGGCTGATGTTGACCTGATTAAACAACGTTATAAGGACGCAGTGGCAAGGGAGAAACAACAATGACACAAGAACCAGTTTTTGAAGAAAGCAGTGGCAATGTGTTCGCTGACCTCGGTTTGTCAAATGCAGATGAACTTTTTACCAGGGGCAAAATGGGGATTCAGGTACTCCGCCTGCTGAAACAGCGTAACCTTAAACAGCGTGAAATCAGCGAACTTCTTGGCATTCCGCAGCCAGAAGTATCTCATCTAATGAAAGGAGAGTTTCAACGGTTCAGTGAGGGAAAACTGCTCATTTTCCTGAAGCGACTTGATACTGAAATTACCTTGCATCTTCGTTCTCGTCACACTCAGGGCGAATTTGTTGAAACTGTCATATCACTATAGTCTAAGATTGACTGCCTCGAAGGGGCTTGATCAAAGCTGTAGAGACTTTGTATGCAAAGTCTCTACAACAACAGATAACTTGCATCTTCATCAAGAAGTGCTTTCTATCTTTTTACCTCCTAGCTTGAAAGTGCTGAGTACAAATACTAGTCTAACTTTCAGACAAGGCTCATAAAATAAGTTTCATCAGGATTGCTTTGTTACAAGCATGGTACTAGTACAAGTCGGCGTAAATACACAGACCGCACTTCGACTACGCTCAGTGAGCATCTGGAATTACAAAAAGGCTTGTGGTATCACTATTCTTTCTTTTTCCTTTTTCCTTTTGACTTTTACCTTGTTGTACTAGCTTTTATCCTTGAAAGAATCTAGCCACTCTTTAACTTGTTCGCGGGCGATATCGCGTCCACCTAAACCAAAAGCTAAAGCAATAGCAACAGCGATCGCACCGAGTAATAAACCAAATGCTAAATTGACAATATCGCTGGCAACCCCAATTTGTTGTAATGCCATTGCCGAAACTAGTGCAATAATAGAAATTCTGGCTACTTGAGCCAAAATCTTTGCTTGGCGATCGCCGGAACTACTAATTAAATTAAAGGCGAGATTTGCCAGAAATAATCCGATCGCAAACACAATTAATCCGGCAATAATCCGCCCCAAAATAATTAAAATGCCAGTTACCAATGTTGTCAGAGCCGGAATATTTAAAATATTCACTGCTGCCACAGTGGCAAATAGCAGAATGCCGACTAAAGTAATAATGCCAGCAATTTCTGATGGTGTGCGGAGTGGGGTTAATGGTTGTGCTTCGGTCTGTACTTCTTGTCTAGCAGGTGAGGGTAAACCTAGTACGGCAAAAATATTATTAAAGCCCAAACTAGTCAAAACACTAGTGACTAAATCGCCGACAAAACGCCCGATAAAAAAGGCGACAATTAAGATAGCTACGGCGGTGAAAATAGCAGGCAAACTATTTAAAATCTGTTGCAGCATAGTAATTGCTGGTACAGATATCGCCTCAATTCTTAAAGCATTCAGGGCGGCGATCGCTACAGGAATCAAAATTAAAACATAAACAATGGTGCCGATAATTGTCGATAAAGACTGTGCGCCCATTGCTGATGAAAGTCCAAACCGACTACCTAAATAATCGATACCCGTTGTGGCTAACAAATTAGTCACAATTCGGCGGACAATATTTGCTAAAAACCACCCCAACACCGCAATTAAAATTGCTGCCAAAATATTGGGCAGAATTGAAAGAATTTCGGTAATTAAGGCTTGTACTGGTAAAAGTGCCTGTCGGAGTCCTAGAGTATCAAGAACTGGTGCCAGAAACAGTAAGAAGATAAACCAATATAAAGCATTAGCGATCGTCTCACTTAAAGAAATGTGATCGAGGCTGATATTATCTTCCGACGTTTCTTGATTTAACCGCTCATCTAATTTGAGTGCCTGCAATCCTCGCAATGTCACAAGTTTGATAATACTTGCTAACACCCAAGCCACCCCTAACAGAATGCCTGCACCCAAAACTTTTGGCAAAAAGCCTATTAGTTGGTCAAGGAAATTATTCAGGGGTCGAGAAGCAACTTCCAGTCCTAGCGCCTGTAAAGCAGCTACTACCGTGATGAGAATAATGCTCCATAAGACCAAACTAGAGATGAACTTCTCAACTTGAGGAACATCTCTGCGTCCTGTAACCCCCGCCGCAATGCGATTATCAATGTCTGTGCGATTCAGGATGCTTCTAGTGATTGCCGCTATCACCAAAGCAACCAGTATCCCTACCAACAAAATCGCTACAGCACCTAGCAATCTTGGTGTATATAGAATTACCTGTTGTCCAATTCCTTGCAGATCCGCAATTCCTTGGTTTAAGTTTGGTTGATCTAACGGCAGATTAGGTGATTGTCCTAACAATTCCTGCCCTTTTATCGACAAACCCATGTCTATCAACCGGGTTATCCCTGGCCAAGTTGTGTTCATGGTTTCTTTGGTATTAAGTTTATGTGTTTGCCAAAAATACTTGTGAACTCAGTAGAGTAGATTTGAGGATGCCAAATTACACTCTAGTAAGTTTACGTGAATTTTGCGTATCAATTTACCAGTAAATATATCTAGACAATTGATAGATAGGCTAATTTGTTACAAATAACAAAATATTGACGCACAAAATTGTTGACACTGGGTGCAAGGGTGTGAGATGTAAGGGTTTTGTTCAGTTAAGACTTTGTTGGGTTTCGCGATCGCTCCACTCAACCTACTTTTCTGCCTGCTGCCTTCTGCTATAACAAGCCATTTTGAGTTAATCTAAGGGCAGCGACAGGATTAGTAAGCTGGCATGACCCAAGTTTTTGAACAATCAATTCAAATTAACGCCACAGCCGCAATTGTAGAACGCTGCATTACCGATTTAGGTTTGATGCACCGTTGGCTAAATCCTGCTTTGCGCTGCGAACCTATAGGTGAGGTTTGGAGTACGGATATAGGCGGTCAAAGTCGGTTTATTATTCAAATTCCTGTGGTGAAACCAACTCTAAAAAGTGTGGTCGTCGAACGACAACCGGGTTTAGTGGTTTGGGAATTTCAGGGATTTTTTCAAGGACGCGATCGCTGGGAATGTCAACCAGTAGCAAAGGGAACATGCTTACTCAATCGCTTCGAGTTTGTGATTCCTAATCCCATTGTGAGTTGGGGATTTAATAATTTTGCTGCATCGTGGACAAAACAAGATATGCAAGCCCAATTACGCCGCCTTAAACGGGTTGCAGAAGAAGTACAAATTGGTCAATAATCAATCTCCGTATTCCAGTAGATACTGTCAGCACTTAAGTATCATTGCGCTTGACTGTCTTGGTTTATTCTGAAAAATTTGCGTATTCTCTCAGCCGTCAATTACGCAAATGCGCTGATCCTTCAATTACCCATCTTCATAAATTCAGCAAAATCACGGTTACATTGAACTGGGGTTCTGATCAAAACTGCCAATATCCAGTTTATTAGGGTGCAACTTATGACTAGCCCTGCGATGAAATTTATTAGAGTCAATCTGGAAATGGCAAAAGAAGTAGCCCATAAATGGGAGCAAGCTTCATATAGTCAAACCAGTGCTTACTGTTTGGATATCTTAAAAGAACTAGGATTTCCTAGTACTGAACTACCTGTTAACTTGCAAACTCGTGAAGAACAGTTAAATTTCATCGCAGGCTTTGCTTCTTATGCGTTTGGGGAGGTACAAAATGTCCAAGGCGCTAGTTGAAGACTTGTTTAATGAGCCAGAATGGGCAGAAGAAACTGCTGTACCAGCAACAGATAGGGAATTATTACTGCTCACAGAAAGAATTTCTAGTTTTGAAATTCCTCTGCAAGTATTTTTGCAAGCTGTAGCGATCGCGGCTTACGATTGTGCATCCGCCTTCCGTTATGCTGATAATTATTTAATGACTCATCACAAGAATAAGCGAAAGAATCTGCGTGTTTTCAAGCCTTTGCGTAATTTTGAGAATAACTGAAATTATACATACCCAAATCTTGCCCCTCTAAGCGTCTCTTTAGAGGGGTTTTGTTTTTGCTTATCAGAGGTTAGAGGTTAGAGGTTATACCATTTCACTTTAAACATGATACAGATATGCAACCAGCGCCTCGACTTCTCCTGACGGAGACGCTGCGCGAACGCTCGGCGATCGCAAAGCAAGCAGAGGCTCAGAGAAGGTGATTTGTATCAGTAATTGCGTGAATTGGTATTAGAGGTTAGAGGTTAGGGATTTTTCTAAAGTATCTAATCCCCAGTCCCTAATCCCCTAGCCCCTCTTTCCCCACCATTTCAACAAATTCTAAAAAAATTGTAAATATCACTCCAAAATTAGATAAAATGTATTGCCACTCTGCCATCTGTTCTCATGACCTCATCTGCGTCGTTCGACACATTAGAGTCTCTGCAAGCTGATATTGTTGACTTAATCGATCGCTTACCGACGTTAAAAAATCGGCAATATATCCAACAGACACTTGCTACTATCATCCGTCTAGCCGATAGTGACATTGATCGTCTGGATTGGAAGATATTATCGGCTGCTTTAGCGGATATGGAGCGAGGCTTCGAGTTATTTTACAATTACCGACACGTACGTAAAGTAACTATATTTGGTTCTGCCCGTCTCTCTGAAGAAACGCCAGAATACAAAATGGCGTTGGAATTTGGTCGCGCTGTGACTCAACTGGGATTTATGGTAATGACAGGCGGCGGTGGCGGGATTATGCAAGCAGGTCATGAAGGTGCTGGGCGAGAAAATTCTTTTGGCTTAAATATTCAGTTACCTTTTGAACAGCAAGCAAATCCAATTATTGAAGGTGATCCAAAGTTAATTCACTTTAAGTATTTTTTCACCCGCAAGCTATTCCTCCTCAAAGAAAGTGATGCGGTGGCGCTATTTCCTGGCGGATTCGGCACTCAAGATGAAGCTTTTGAGTGTATGACTTTAAGCCAAACAGGTAAATTTGGCCCTGTACCTTTAGTATTAATTGACCATCCCGGCGGTGATTATTGGCGGTCTTGGAGCGATTATATTGATCAACAACTGGTGCAGAAAGGTCTTGTTAGCCCAGAAGACCCTAGTTTGTACACTGTGACAGATAACTTGGAAGTAGCTTGCAATGCCATTACAGGTTTTTACAAGGTTTATCACTCCAGCCGCTACGTTAGTAATCAGTTGGTGATTCGTTTAAGTTGCGATTTGTCAGATGCGGAAGTGGAACAATTGAATGCTGAATTTAGCGATATTCTAGTCAAAGGCAAAATTGAAAAAAGTCAAGCATTACCCCAAGAAGCTCAAGACGAAACGGCGGATTTACCTCGGTTAATTCTGCACTTCAATCAACGGGATTTAGGGCGGTTATATCAGATGATTGCCACAATTAACCAAATGGGTAGTCCTTCCCAAGAGGAAATAGCACATCCTGAAAGGAAGTAGAAAGTGCTGAGTGCTGAGTGGGAATAGACAAGGTAGAGGGGGTAGACAAGGTAGAGGGGGGTAGAAAGATTGCTCCCTTGTCTCCCTTGTCTCCCTTCCCTTGTCCCCCTTGTCTCCCTTGTCTCCCTTATCCCCTGCCCATAGTGCTGAGTGCTGAGTAGTAACCTAATATTTTCAAGGATAGCAGCAGAAGACTTTTACCTCTGTAACCTATAACCTGTAACCTACTAAGCATAAATTTGACTCACACAAAAGCGATCGCGCCCTTGGGCTTTAGCTTGGTAAAGGGCTTGATCTGCGGCTTCAATTAAATCTAAAGGCTGCAAATCAGCAGTGGGAATTACAGTCGCAATTCCAATACTTAAGGTGACATATTCTTTGACTGTTGATGCCAAATGGGGAATATTGAACTGTTTAACAGTATTATGAATTGCTTGGGCAACCTGAATAGCACCTCGTTCGTTAGTGTTGGGTAAGATAACGGCGAATTCTTCACCCCCATAACGAGCGACTAAATCTGTATTGCGTTTAAGATTTTGTTGAAAAGCTTGGGCTACAAGGCGTAAACAATCATCTCCTGCCCGATGACCGTAGGTATCATTATATTTTTTGAAATAGTCAACGTCACATAATAGTAGTGAAATACAACCTTGCTCTCTGATGAGATATTGCCAGACACTTTGCAGTTTACTCTCAAAACAGCGACGATTGGCAATTTGAGTTAATGGATCAACCATTGCGATGTTTTCTAGTTGCTGGTTAGCAAGTCGTAATTTTTGATATAGTTCCGATTGCTGAATTGCGATCGCTAGTTGTGTCGCTAGTTGTTGCAGTAGTTCACTTTCCCAGGCTTGCCAATGGCGGGGGGCGCTACAATGATGAGCGATTAACAAACCCCAAAGGCGATCGCTTTGTAAAATTGGCACAACTAGTTTAGCTCTGACTTGAAATTTTTCGAGTAACTGCACATGACAATCAGTCAATCCGGCTGTGTAAATATCTGAAGTAGCTTTAATTTGACCTTGTTGGTAATATTTTCCCTGGGTGTCTACAAAATATTGGTCTGTAATTTCCATAGTTAAAATCGCTTCCCAATCTGCGGCTACAGATTCAGTCACCACTACACCACTCCAATTGGACTGAAAACGGTAAATAATCACGCGATCAGTTTGCAGAAATTCTCTAACTTCGGCGACAGTTGTGTTTAAAATTACCTCTAAATCTAAGGATTGGCGGATGTGTTGGGCGATCGCCGCAATCATCCGTTCTCGTTGGGCTTGCTGTTGTAGTGCTAGTTCAGCTTGTTTGTGGGCTGTGATATTTGTAAATGATGCTACTACTGCGTAAGGTTTTGATTGATGGGGATGAAACAAGGGCTGAGAATTAATTGAAATCCATGTCAAACTGCCATCAGGTTTATAAATGCCTACAATCACATTAAACTGGGGTTGCCCTGTACGTAATGTCACCAAAGCCGGACAATTTTCCCTCGGAAAGGGTGAACCATCTTCATAAATCGCTCGCCATCGTGGATCAATAGCAGCTTTTCCCTTAATTTGCTCAGATGTCAAACCCAAAATTCTTTCGGCACTTTTGTTACAGGCTGTAATGCTACCATCGGCTTGCTGTAATATAATGCCTTCTGCCATTGTGGTAATGACTGAGCGATAGCTTTGTTCACTATTTTTGAGTGAATTTTCTGTCTGTAGGCGATCGCTAATATCTTCAAAAACATATAGTCGCCCAAAGTATTGATCCTGAGTATCTCGAATTTGGCTAGAAAAGCGCCGAATTGTCCGTCCATCAACAAACAAAATTTTATCTTCCACTACCGTACGATTTTCCTCAGACTGTAACGGTTTACAGGATTCTATAAATGCAGGTAAATCGGCTATTAGCGGTATGCACTCAGGGATAATATCATTATTTTTCAATAAACCAAGGCGCATTTGCGTTTCTAAATGCTCCAGCCCCCAAATTTTACAGAAGCGTTGATTAAAATACAAAATTTCGTCGGTGCGATTGTCAACTACCAAAAACCCTAGTACAGATGTGTCTGTCAAAGAACTTAACAATGCTTCCCGCCAGCGCAACTCTGCTTCGGCGCGTTGGCTTTTTTCCCAAGCTGCTTGCTGTTGATTTGCCAAAATCAGGGAATTTTCAATCACCGACTCACGGGTGCGTCGTATGTCTATCTCGATGGGATGGCTGGATTCGACAATTCCTTCCACCAACATTGCCATCCGTCCAGGCTTGATTTTAACCCCAGAACAAAAACAGCGCACAGCAACAGTTTCCCCATCTCGGTAAAATGTCCAGCTTTCAGTGATGGTTTTTCCCTGTTGAAATTCTTGCAGATATTTTTTCTCAGCTATCCACCTCAGTTCGGGAACATTACTAAAGTTGCGATTGAGCAATTCTTCCTGAATGGGAATGTTCCAAAGACGAAGTGATGCTTTGTTTGCCCACCACATCTGCATTCTTTCCAAATCATAAATCCAAATTGGAGTTTGTAATCTCTCAAATGCCTTCAATTCTGCGACAGAGATATGTTTTGGCAATGCCACTTGTCTTTTGATGGTTACTGGATACTTTTTAAAGTCAAGTTTTTGTGATGTTTATCTATGACTAAATTAGGTGTGAGAATCTGTTTCAGGATAACCGCAAAGCTTGAATAGATACTGAAAGCTATGAATATATTACATGATTTAGCTAATTAAGTAAATTGACTGAGTTTACTTGTATGAGAATGATTATAACTACAACATACCTGAATTTAAAATTAAGTTCAAGCCCATAATTGGATATTTATTCAAAACTTTAAATGCCAATTCACAAAGTTTATTGATTCAAATTAATGTAATATTGTGTTGCAAAAACTAACTATTTCTCCCGCAGGTATACTTTAGTTTCAACAGTTGAGACTTTTGCAGTTATTGTGATATGGCAATCCGATTTAATTTCTGAACTTACTTGTGAAAGAGGGGAACAGGAAACACTTCTCCTGTCAGGATGCTAGGCGAACGACAAGCTCATTGCATCGCAGGGAACAGGGAATAGAAACTTTATTGAGTTTTTTTCAGAAATTAAATAAGAGTTCTATATTTGCCAAATGATAACTGCAAAAGCTTGATTTGAGAATTATTTTTCTCAAAGACTAGCTATATATTAACATCACAGCTTGACAAGACTGCCAATTGAAAAAAATGTCCTGTTATACCGTTTCACTATTCTTAGCTACGCAATTTTATTTAATGCTTGTTGAACGATTTTACGAACCACCGAGTTTTCATCTGCTAAACATTGGTTTAGGGCTTCTACGGCGCGGTAATTTCCTACATTGCCTAATGCTAATGCGGCTGCACCACGCACATGATCATCTTCATCTTTGAGCATTGTAATTAAAGCATCTACAACCCTAGAATCATCAATTTTTTCTAGAGCTTGAACAGCAGTTAAACGTAAATCTGCATTTGGATTCTGCAAAATATTGAGCAGAGGCTCAACGGCTTTAGTTTCTCTTCTGTTTCCGAGAAAAGAAATACTCATTTTACGTAGCCAATTATCTTCACTGGCTAATACTAAAATCAACAAATCAACTATTTGCGGATTGACAATCTTAGCGATCGCTGAAATTATGTTCATTTGGATGCGACTTTCAGAATCTTGCATCAACTGGGCTAAAATTGGGATTAAGTCAGGATATTGACGGGTAAAGAGAGTCTCAATTACTTGCTGAGTTGCTTGCTCAGAACGTAGCCAATCTCTGTTGATGGCTTGTAATAAACCTTCCCGATCTCTGAGAAATTCCACCAAAATATCTGTAGTTCTAGAATCATCAATAAGCCGTAAAGCATGAACCACAGCTAATTTGACGTGAGGAAAACTAGAAACATCTATGAGAAAACTACCATTGCTGCGAAAAACTGCACTCAAAGGTTCTATAGCTCTGACATCGCCAAACTTTCCTAATGCTGAGGCGATCGCACGACAAGCAGTAGAATGATTTTGATAACTCAATACTTCAATTAACGGTTCAATCGCTTGAGTATCGCCAAATTCAGCCAGCGCCCATGCTGCGTCGGCTCGCACAAAAAAATCTGAGTCTTGCAAACACTGAATTAGCGGTTCAACGGCTCGACTATCTCCCAACTTTATCAATGATTTAATTGCATTTGTTCTGACTTTACTAGAGGGATGGTTTAAAACTTGTAACAGTGGCTCAACTGCTCGAATATCGCCTAATTCACCTAACTTTTGTGCCGCCAGAGCATGACCAGCATTATCATACAGTATATTTTGTAAACCAATTACTAACGGTTCCGCACCAACTTGATTAGCTAAACCCAAATTCGCTAAATTATCTAACGTATTAGCTGCCATTTCTTGCAACATCCCAGCATCAGGACTCAATGGCGCAGCTTGCAAAGCCTGGATTAATTCTTCTAGCGCATTCGGATGAGATAAATCAACTTCACTCGCAACTGTTGGCGGCTCAGGATTGTAAGATTCATTCGTAGTTGATTTTACTCTGCCTCGATAGTTATACTTACGGTGAATTTCTACAACTTTTTGTTCGTCTGTCTCCATGTATCCTTCATCATCAAGATCATAAGCACCAGTTTCGTAACACTCTGCCGTTGCCAGCATTAAATCTGTTAAACTATCCCAGCGAATTTCTTCAATGCCACATTCTGGATCGATAAACCAAACAGGTGCAGAATCTTCTCCTGTAACAATAGCGTATCTATAATCACCATTAAAATCTAATATCGTTAGCCACTGCGGATTCCAATCAAAGCCCCAACTTAAAAAGTCTGCGTACCATTTCAACGCCTCTTGCAAAGAGAAAAAATTGTCAAACTTAGGAACTACATAGCCACAACTCAAGCTTTGGCAACCATTATGCCACCCGTAAAACTCGTATAATTCTTCTGGCAAGCGATAAGGAAAATTTTCAACAATTGCGTCTATTTCTTGGCGAGTTAATCCAGGTGCTAAACTCAAAGCAAATTCAGGTTGATGACTCACTAACCAAGTCTCGATTCTATCCAGTGCATCTGTTAAAAGAGACATAAAAATTCCAATGATTGTATCTTTATAATTCCCAAATTCCCAAGACTAAAAATTTCTATAAGATAAACTAATTAGGTAAAATTCATCTGAAAAGTTTTACGATTAAATTGTTTAAGTCCTGCTATAAATATTAGTATTTGCTATCCATAGTAATCCTCAACAATTCACAAACCTATCTCCCTTGCCTACCTTGTCTACCTTGTCCCTCTGACTCACATATCAAATAAAATCGCTATAGCTTAGAAATCAAAACAGTCTAACAATTGTCAAGTCAAATAAATAACAAATAAAAATTTCTTCTACCGACTACCAGATTAGGAATAGACCAGTTATGATTACCCAATGCTGATGAGCATAAAAAAGCCTGTATATTAGCACAGTAAATCACGAATCATATCGTAGAATTTGGGGAGTAAGAAATGCTGGAATTATTAAGTTCGGGTTTGGTTTCTCTGTGGCTGGAAATGGCTGGGGTGGAAATTAAGCCTTCTGATGCTTTAGAAGCATTAGCTGGGCAAGCAAACCCTGGCTTGGTTCTGGCTGCTGATCCCAACCCCACCGGCGTAACTACCGTCCAGCAATACTTACAAGGACTAGTTAAATCTAAATTAGTTGCCCAAAATTTAGCCGAAAGCCAAGGAGTTTGGTTACAGTCTGGGCCAATACTCATGGCTAATCATCAAGGAACAACACCATTACCGGCTGCTTCGTTAACCAAGATTGCCACTTCCCTAGTTTCGTTAAAAACTTGGGGGCCAGACCATCAATTTGAAACTTTAATAGGGACTACTGGGCCTGTAGTCAATGGCGTAGTGCAGGGTGATTTGGTCATTGCTGGTGGTGGCGACCCGATGTTTGTCTGGGAAGAAGCGATCGCCCTGGGCAATACACTCAATAAAATGGGCATTAAGCAAGTAAAAGGGAACTTGGTGATTACAGGCAATTTTGCCATGAATTTTCAGCGTCACCCCCTACTGGCTGGTCAAATGGTGAAGCAAGCACTAAACCATAAAACTTGGACTCGTCCAGCTAATTACATCTACTCCATCATGCCCAAAGGCACACCCAAACCAGAAGTTGTAATTACAGGTGCTGTCAAAGTTGCCCCTCAAACACCCCAACAAACCTTGCTAGTGCGTCATAAATCTTTGCCCTTGCGCCAATTGCTCAAAGAAATGAACGTTTACAGCAATAACGAAATGGCACAGATGCTGGCAGAATCAGTAGGTGGTGCAGGTGTAGTGCAATCAACAGCAGCTTATCTGGCGCGAGTACCTGAGTCAGAAATTCAATTAATCAATGGTTCTGGACTCGGCCCAGAAAATCGCATTTCTCCCAGGGCTGTTTGTGCGATGTTAATGGCAATTCAACAGCAAGCAGCAGCACACAACCTGAATTTAGCAGATTTGTTTCCGATGTCTGGGTTTGATCGTCGGGGAACATTACACAGCAGACACATGCCCGTCGGTACTGTGATGAAAACTGGTACACTTCGTGATGTGAGTGCATTAGCTGGTGTCATCCCAACACGCGATCGCGGTTTAGTTTGGTTTGCTATCCTCAACCGTGGCCCCTTCGTCTCAAATTACCGCATAGAACAAGATAAGTTCTTGCAAAGTCTTGTGAAAGAACTAGAAGTAGTTCCCGCAATTCCCACCGCTATTACTCCCCACTCACCCGCTAACTCTTTACCAGAACTAGGTGCTACTAGTCGCAACGAAATTTTGTATAGAGGTTAGTCAAAAACCGTAGAGTATCTTTTTTGGTGAATTATTTGTGATCTAAAATTGGCTCTACGGATAAATCTTCAGTTAATTTTCTTGGTATGGGTGCGATCGCAAATGGTTCTGCAAGCTTCATTAATTATCATTACCAGCCCATATCAACAGTTTTCTGCCAAAAACATATTGACTATACCAATCTTTTTCTTTTTTTACTGCGTTTTTCAGAGGTTGGAATTTTTCTTGTTGATTTGCATCATTTTTTGTCTCTTCTTGCAACTGTAATGCTCTCTCAAGAACTTGCTTGATGGATTCTTCCATCGGATCATGTTTACCACTTTCGTACTCTTGGTTTTCTTCTAGCTTGTCCCAATCATGGCCACCCTTCATCTTAGGTAAAGCAATAATTTGTTGGATGAGTCCATCCAAATTTTTCTTTCCAGTGCCACTATGAAGCTGATCAATAACATCGCTAGTTTTCACAAAATTACTTTTTTCGGCATTAGCTTCTGCCCCTATTCTGATTTGCTGTTTCTCGCTTGTAAAATGAATAATCACATTACCTTTTGTCTTCAGATAAGGAACTACAATCTTTGGAGTATTAGACAGTTGTCCATCTGCACTGACTGAGCTAGAAGCAATATAAGCATTAATTGAACCAATGACACCACCAATCTCCTGACCCATATCTGTAATCATGTTATCAATGAGTTGAGTAATGTTATTGTCTGCATCTATATGTGTCAAAGCATATACAATTTCTCCTGCTTGATTATTTGCAGACATCGCCAAAGCTGTACAAGGGCCAGCACCTGTCGTTACTAATCCACTAATTTCTGCAAAGTTTTTTGTGACGTGATAGTAACTTTGTGGAACAACAATATCTTGAGCTAATTTATTTTTTATTGTCTCATCCTTAAAATGAGCATCGGCAGTAAACTGTTTACACGCTTGCTCAAACTCTTCTTTGCTTATGCTTTCTCTATATTCTTCATATTCATTGCCTTTGGCTTTTGCAATCCTATTCAGACCTAGTTGTATTAGTTTCCAACCATTTTTATACTTTTTCTTAAATTCGTTTTCTTCTTGTACTGTAATTCTTTGAATTTGCTTTTCGGCTCTACCAACAGATACTATTTCTCTATCTTCTAATTTTTGGACTTTTCCTGAGCCAGTTTGCTGCACTACATGAGTCAATTCATGGGCGATTAATTCCTGTCCACCTCTACTTCCCGGCTCATAATTTCCTTGGCGAAAGAAAATATCTTGACCTGTGGTAAATGCTTTTGCCTGAATTGATTGATTCATCTGGTCAGACTGAGCATCTGTATGAATTTTCACGCCACTGAAATCAGCCCCAAATGCTTGTTCCATTGGTTCTTTGATAGTCTCTGCAAGCGGCTGTCCGCTACCTTGCATTCGTTGGATGGAGGCTTCTAAATCTGGTGTTGCACTTTTTTCATTTATATTTGATAGCCGTTGTATGAACGATTTTTTTCTGATTTCTGCTTCTGGTTGTGACTGTGCCTGTAATGGTGGAGTTTCTGAAGAATTGATTTGCTGTACTACATCTTGTGCTAGTTTGTCAGCTTCTTGTTCATATTTATCTCCAGGTTCACCAATGCTAAGTTTCATCTGGATTCTTGGCGGTGGCGGTGGTTGATAGCCAGGGGGAAAAATTGGAATATTGGCAAGATTGTTAACAGGTGTTGTTTGTGATTTTGCTTGTAAATCTGCTGGTTTTTGTTCTGCTTCTTCGGTTTGGGGTTGGATGACAAAGCGACGTGGTGCAAATTGATTTGCTGGTGCATCATGATTTGTAGATGATTGACCTTTACTGGTTTGTCGCTTATACATTTTTCTTCTCCAGATATTTTTGCCAACACAAAACACACCGTATTTTTGCGGCAGAAGGTTTGTCAAAATTTGGCACTATCTTACTGAAGAAAAATAGCGATCGCCAAAATCGACACTATTGTTCATATATCATTTGCTACTAACATCAGGATGGCAGTTAATCGAACCTGCAACTGTGGCGAAAATTGGTAAATATTCTAATTCTGCGGTTGACTCTACCATTGCAACTAATCCATAAACAAGGTGATGACATTGCCAACAAACTTGATATTGTGTAATGGGCAGTTCAACATCAGGCGGTTGAAACACAAAAATATCTAATCTCGCTGAATAGTTATCAATTTTTGTTTGTGTTTGAGAAATTATTTCAAACTGTTCTGGCTGTAATTTTTGTAAGGGTAATTGTAGTAATTCATCTGAAAGTTCTATAAAGTTTTGTTCGTGTTGTTCTGTTTCTGGAATAACAATTTTTTTAATAAAAATTTGGGGATTATGTGCTGATTGTGCAGGATAAAAATATCCTTCGGTATGCTCATCTAAATGATGATTGGCAATTTTTTGCCAAGTTTGAGGAATTTCTAGTGAGATATTAAGTTTTTCACTAAAATGACGCTCAAATATCAATGAGTTATTCATATAACTACTCATATAGCAATCATAAATGGTTTACAAATATCTATCTTCCTTGTCTCCCTTGTCTATTTTATTTGGATATCAAATAGGAAGGCTATCGGATTATTCTTGGTTGTTCTTAGAGAAGAAATTAGTGGCAGTTTCATAAAGAGATGACGCACCAGAAGCGATCGCACTTCCAGCTTTAGATGCACCAGAAGCGATCGCATTTCCGGCTATTGATGCACCAGAAGCGATCGCATTTCCGGCTATTGATGCACCAGAAGCGATCGCATTTCCGGCTATTGATGCACCAGAGGCGATTGCATTTCCGGCTATTGATGCACCAGAGGCGATCGCACTTCCGGCGGTTTTCACACCTTGGTAAGCTAATCTGGTGGGAACTTCTACTGCTGTCCCTGCTAATCCCGCCGCACCCACTAACAAGCCACCCGCAACAGCAGTACCTTTATTGAGTGCCATCATTCTACCTGCTTCGACTAATCGAGATTTTGTATAAGGACGAGTGGCATTTTCCATCATGGTGATATTTTTAGCATGACTACCATGACCTCCTTCACCGACGATATCTTCAGTATTTAATAGCTGAGAGGTGTGTGCTTGTTTGATTCTGGCGAGTGTAGAGAAATTTGCTAATCCTGAAGTTTCTAGATCATGTTCAAAAAATGTGCCTTTGAGATGTTCTCCTCCGGCTAAATCTACAATATCGCCTTTAGCAATGTGATGAACTACCTCTGGTCTTTCTTCTTCTGGAAGCGATTCAATATTGTTGTGATATTGTTTGGCATTAGGCGCGGCGGATTGAAATGTTACCAGTCGTCTCACCAAAGTTGGATGAGTACCAACAAAATGTTGAGCTAATGCGCCGCCTAAACTGTGACCTGTAACATCTATTTTGCCTGATTTTGAAACGAGACTACCGATGTAACCTGTGGGAACTTCTTTGAGTAAATTCTGAATCCCACCATGTCCAGGAGAGTTAATATCTAAATCTTGCCACGCTGTTGCTAAATCACTGGTTCCACGAAACGCCAACACAGGGTGCTTTCCGGCTGTGACTCCTTGTTCTGTCGGTAACAATAATCCATAATTCAATCCCTGACCAGCATTGACGACATTACCATCAGGAAACCATTGTTCGTGAAATCCTTGTTCTCTCAACCATTCTTTATCTTGATCTGTCAAAACGTCGTCATAAATCAAGCCATGACCAATTTTTTCTAAATCGATATCTTGGGGGTTAATTGGCGTTGTCCCATCTTGAACTTGAGTAGGGTCAATGTCTCGGTTGAGAATCTGATTTTGACTGCGCTGAATAGCCATGACAACAGGTATATCAAGCCGTTGCATAGCTTCCTTAACCACAGTTTCAGTTTCTTGTTCAGATTTATCTCCTGGTTCACCAATTGCAAGTTTCATCTGAAGGCGTGGCGGTGGCGGTGGTTGATAACCAGGAGGAAAAACGGGGATGTTGGCAAAGTTTTTTGAAGAAATTGATGTATTATTTTTAACTGCCTGGGGTTGTAAATTGGGCGTTTGGGTGCTATCCTCTGCTTCGGTGGAGACAACAAAAGGACGGGGTGCAAATGGATTAACTATTGCATCGGAGTGATTTGGAGAAGTTTTAGCTGCTTTGGGTTGTCTGTGATACATTGTTATCCTCCAGATATTTCTGTGCAGCAGAACAACCACCGTCGGTTTGCGGTAAAATTGTTGTCAAAGTTTGGCACTATCTTACTGAAGATAATTAGCGATCGCTCATATTGATACTCTTGTTTACATAGATAGCGATCACCCTCAAAAATCCTAAAGCAATTTTTACTAACTATCTGTTATCCTCAGCCAACTAAAAATTTATTTGATCTCAGAAATCTTTACTGAGGAGATGATTAGAATTGTTGACATACTTGCAGCAATTCTTTGGAGTCTTGTGTTTTTGTTTCGTCGCGGGTTCCCGGCCCTACATTGTACTTGTCGCCCTTGTTCTTGAAGCCAGGTCTTTTTAATTCTTTGCTACTGGTAATATGTACATGCCATTCTGGATTGATACGTAGACGCTGTACA
The DNA here is from genome assembly GCF_014696905.1 of Nostoc sp. FACHB-190. Taxonomy (NCBI): domain Bacteria; kingdom Bacillati; phylum Cyanobacteriota; class Cyanophyceae; order Nostocales; family Nostocaceae; genus Nostoc; species Nostoc sp. FACHB-190. Next base: position 44,256 of record NZ_JACJQW010000011.1, on the reverse strand, counting down.
GCATTGAAGTAGAAAGTATATGCAGTATCCTCTGTACCTGTAAGTTCAGGAACTTTGTATGTTCCACCCTCCACTACGATGGCTTTACTTTTAATCAGAGTAATCAAAGTTTTGATATTAATTGTTGATTTATCCTGCATATCATTCCAGTTGCTTGCCAAAGTAGTCAGTGCTTCTGTGTCGTTTACCTCACCTTTAGCCAGCACACTTAACGCAGTTTTTCGAGCTTCTTGGCTGTATCCTTGTAGAGAATTCAGGACTACTGTTAAGTTCCATTCTTTATTTTGACAGGTTGTGGCACATTTTTTGATTATCTGAGCCTCTTCCGTTATGTTTTGAAAAAGAAGTAGTTGTTCGGCAGTAACACCGAGTTCTTTCAATTTTTCTTGCTCTGCATTTGCTTTTTCAATCGCTACAATCGCCTCTTTTATTCTGTCCTTATCTATTGGAGTTGGAACGAGATCGTTTCCTTCGTCATCCCAGCTATCAGATTCTTCTCTACGTAACCATTCTTCAAGTTTTTCTTTTGGGGCATTTTTTATGTCTTCTTCTGTGACATCACTGGTATCATTTAGTGTGTCTTTAAACCTTTGGATAGCTTGCTCATAAGATTTTGATATCTTTAACGTACCACCACTTTGCTGCACTACATGAGTCAATTCATGGGCGATTAATTCCTGTCCTCCACGGTTTCCTGGCTGATATTCTCCTTGGCGAAAGAAAATATCTTTTCCTGTGGTGAAAGCTTTTGCTTGAATTGATTGGTTTAACTCGTCAGATTGAGCATCAGCATGAATCCTGACAGCACTAAAATCAGCGCCAAAGGCTTGTTCCATTGGTTCTTTGATACTTTCTGTTAGTGGCTGTCCGCTACTTCTGGCTTGTTGGATTGACTGTTCTAAATCAGGTTTTGCAGTCATTCCACCTGCACCAGACAAACGCTGCACTATTGGTTTCATACGGACTTCTTCTTCTTCCGGTGCTGCTTCACGCTGAATGTTACCGGAGATGGGTTTCATACGGACTTCTTCTTCTTCCGGTGCTACTTCACGCTGAATTTGTTGAGTTTCTGGTGCATTAATTTGCTGAACAACATCTGCTGCTAACCTATCTGCTTCCTGTTCGTATTTGTCACCCGGTTGACCAATGGTAAGCTTCATTTGAATAGGTGATGGTTGCAGAGTCACACTGCTAGGAAATACAGATATATTTGGCAGGTTTCTTTTATTGCCTGATTTAGCCTGCAAATCAGAGGTTTGGTTGTTGGTGATTTCTTCATCTGGCTGGACGACAAAACGGCGTGGTGCGAATTGATTGGTGGTTGAGGTTTCAGCAGAATTTGTCGAAGTTTTTTTTGTTTTGTATTGTCTTGTATACATTTACTCAACTCTCCCAATCTGTGAAGTAGTAGTTAATCATCCAGACGTAGTTAGTATCAATTTTGGCATTATTTTTGAGGAATTAGTTAGCGATCGCTACCATTGTTCACAGAGTTAAAAGCAGGCGATCGCATTTTAATTTACTACCTGAAATATAATTCTGCTAAATCCAACCTTTGACCTCAGCATCTGTCAACTGTCGTTCTAATTTTGCGTATTCACTCTTAGCAGCTTGTAAAATATATTTCATTTCTACCGATTCCCCAGCATCGGCGGCTAAAAAGGCGGCATTCAGGGCAATGTTACGAATATTACCACCAGATACATTCAATTTTGCCAATTTACTAAAGTCTAAATCTTGGGTGGGTGTTTGCTGCGGAAAGATGCGTTGCCAAATCTCGTTGCGTTGGGTGACATCGGGGAAGGGAAACTGGACGATAAACCGAATCCGGCGCAGAAATGCTTGGTCTAAGGAAGCTTTTAAGTTGGTGGTGAGAATCGCTAATCCTCGGTAAGATTCCATACGTTGGAGTAAGTAGCCGACTTCAATATTAGCGTGGCGATCGTGGCTGTCTTTCACTTCGCTACGCTTACCAAATAAGGCATCTGCTTCATCAAACAGCAAAATTGCGCCGCCTGCTTCTGCTGCATCAAATACGCGGCGTAAGTTTTTCTCTGTCTCGCCAATATATTTACTCACAACTTGGCTTAAATCTATACGGTATAAATCTAAACGCAGTTCATTAGCTATGACTTCAGCAGCCATTGTCTTACCTGTACCACTAGCACCCGCAAATAAGGCACTAATCCCTAAACCTCTACCGCCTTTGTTGCCAAATCCCCACTGTTCATAGACTTTAGCCCGTTGTCGGACATGGGCTGCAATATCGCGTAAAACTTGGCGTTGGGCTTCTGGTAAAACTAAATCATCCCAAGTGACACCTGATTCAATTGGTTGGGCTAATTCATCTAAACGCGATCGCGCTTGAGAACGGCAGGTATCCCATAATAGAGTGCTGAGTGCTGAGTGCTGAGTGCTGAGTGAGGAGTGGGGAGTGGGGAGTGGGGAGTGGGGAGTGGGGAGTTGATTGGTGAGTTTTGATTTGCCTATGGCTTCTGTGCAAACTGTATGAATAGTGACGGCACTGAGGCTGAAGTGAGAAACTAGGGTATCTACATGACCGTTGAGGCTGGTAGCTACTTCACCTAAAGCATTTTGCCAGATGGCGCGTTGTTCGTCTGTGCTGGGTTTGGGAACGTCGATCGCAATTATTGGTTTTTGGGTACATCGCCTGCGTTCACGGCTAATAATAATGAGGGGACTGGAGATATTTGTCATCAAACGAGCGATCGCACTTTCTTTGGCAGCATCGTTACTATCACTTTCCTCACAATCTAATAGTAGTACGCTGTTGGTGAGCATAGCTTCTCGATCCCACAGCCGCAATAAATCATTGATTTCGTTGGTTCGCAGGTTAGTAATTGCACCTGCTGACATGATGTATAAATTAAGATTAAGTAGCTGACAAGCTGTAGAGGCGATCGCTTTTTTACTACTTACTTCATCCCCACATAATTGAATGATTGGTAAGGTTGTTTCTCCTCTAGTATTTGCCCAAGTTGTTGCTAATTGTTCTGCCAAAATCTGATGGGAATTTACATGGGCAATATTTTGAGGTTCCAGAAATTTCACCACACCTTGTAATCTCTCATCCAAATTATTCAACCCTAGTAAATAATGTAAAATTCGCTCATCAATTCGTAAGGGACTGAGATTCAATCCAGAACCTTCCGCAATTTGAATTAACTGCCAACGTCGTAAAGGTGCATCAGGTGTTAAAGCATTCCAATGTGCTTGGGGTAAAACTAATGTAGCCAACATAAAATTTGGATAAGGTTTACCCACACCACCTGGTGCATTGGTACATGAAAAACCCCAATTTGGGTCTAATTCCATACCAACGCACAATAGTAAAATATAACGTTCAAAATCTGTCAAACTAAAAATCCGACAAAGATTATTCAGTGCAGCATTATTCCAAGTATTTTTAGCATTCAATTCTAATGGGAAATTTTCTGGATTATTTTCTAATAAATTCCGAACTACAGCTAGTTCATTCATCAAATAATTATAATTATTGACTTGTAATTGCATTTAGTATTTATCCTTCTTTGAAAATTTATAGCGATTTTTTCTTGAGTAAAATACAAATTCATCCGCGTTTATCTGCGGTTAATTATTGTTTCCTGTACCTCACTGATTCGAGAACCGCTATAGCTATTTTCTATAACAATCCTAAATCATTCATAAATATCTATCGTTAATATCAAAATCTGACAAACCTAACCCCCTAGCCCTTTCAAGGGCAGGTTTTTAAACCTTCGATAAATAGTTGAGAATATTCTCAATTATGAAACGTAGTTTTAACTGTTCAGACAATAATTTTGGTTTTAAAAGCCCAAAAATTTGTCTAATAAAAAAAGCCTGCCCTTGAAAGACCCCCTAGCCCCCTTCCCTCGTAGGGAAGGGGGATTTAAAAGCCTCTCTCCGCTTCGGGGAGAGGTTTGGAGAGGGGTTTTTAATATCTTTCATAACTTTCCAAACATCCTCTAAGAAATAACAACTACTGGCCCGATATATTGTTCAAATGTGGGACTGTTAGAGTCTGTATCAACTGTGAATAAACTTTCTGCACCATCTACAATCAACCGGACTAAATAACTTCCTGGTAAACAATCATGAATTGCAAAGGTAATTGAGTTGGAACTATTGCGGCGATTTTTGGTTTTATCAGTAGAATAACCAGTAAATTGGGTGAGGGAAAGTTCTGTTAAAACTAACGTTACTTGTTGTGTTTTCTCAATGTTTAAGTTAACAGTAATAGTGATATCTGCCGATCGCGGTTCATTGCCTCTACCATGTACATTAGATACAGTGATATCTAAAATAGTCGGGCGTAATAAGAAAGGTACAACATTAGAATTTACCTTAGCTTGGGGATGAATTACTTGTAAACTCTGGACACCAGCCCTGAGAGATTCTACCGGGATAGTAGCCAGATTTAAGGTAATTTGCTTGTCTGTCACATCTTGGGGAGTGGTTGTGATATCACCGATGCGGACTTGGGTAATATCTGCGCTTAATTTATTTCCTTGAATTAATAATGTACTGTCAGCCAGAATTAAGGATGTAGCTGCATATTGGGTTTGCCAAATTTTTGCTATTTCTTCTACTACTTTGATTTGGGCGATCACAGGTTGATATGGTGTAACATGACGCTGAAGATTGCGGACAGGTAAGGGTTTTTTCGGAAGTTCACCGCTATCGATTAACACCACACTGGCTTTATAAGCTAATGATAAAGCATAAGGTGTTTGAAAAAATACCGTCCAAATTTTGGAAATTTCTTCGATATTCAAATCAACGGGAGAAATGGCGATCGCTTCTACTTGTTCGGCTAAATTAGAATCAGCTAAAAATGTCAAAGTTGCATCGCTGACGGTTTCTTGAATCATTGCTTGGGTAAGAATCGATTTGCTGTTGAAGGTGCGAACAACACTACCCATAAGGCGCTGCGGTTCTAGTTCTACATCGTTACCGTAACAAGTCAACAAGTAGTATAAATCTAAACCTGTTTGCTGGCGTTTAGTATATTTCTCATCAGAATAGCGTTGTCTTAAATCAGCACTCCGCCAAGCACTATTCAGGAGAATATCGTAAAGATAGATATTCACTCCTGCTTCTGGTGTCGCATTATTCAAGCGGTCTGGTCTTAGGGTTGTCACCCGCGCACCATCCACATCTATTTGAACACTAGCTTGCAATGTTCTTTGCAAAGTTGCGGTGACAGTGGCGATGGCTAAATGGTTACTCATTGTTATAGTGCTGAGTGCTGAGTGCTGAGTGAATTTTTATAGTGTTAGGTAATGAAGAAAGTGAGACATGAAAGTTTTTGAAAGTAAAAAGTAATGATTTTAGTTGAATAATATTTAACAACTTGTCTCTCAACATTTTTCTCATAAACTCCTGGTTATTATTCATATATTACTCAGCACTCAGCACTTTCAACTCAGCACTTAATCATGGACAAACCAAACCGAGTTTTAAAGCTTTGACAATAGCTTGGGTGCGGCTGGTGACGCTTAATTTTTCAAAGATGGCTGTTAAATGTGCTTTGACTGTGGCGACTGTAATATATAAATGGCCTGCGATTTGTTCGTTAGAAGCACCTTGAACTAACCAATTTAAAACTTCTTGTTCTCTTTCTGTGAGATGAATACAATGATTACCAAAGTTTAATGAATTGCCTGTGTAGTAGTGAAATAATCTAAAAAAGGCAGTGGCGACGGCTGGTGGTAAATAAACTTGATGATTAATGACAGTATTGATAGCTTCGCACAATTGGGTTGCTAATTGGTCTTTAAATACATAACCACAAGCACCAGCCTGCATAGCACGAAATATCCATTCATCTTGTTGATGAGCAGATAATATTAATACTTTGCCGTTATAAGATAATTCTCCCAGACGGTTTAGGGCGGTAATGCCGTTTTCTGGTGGTAATTCTAAATCTAGTAAGATTAACGCTGGATGTTGTTCAACAGTTAATTTTACTGCTTGTTCAACAGATGCAGCTTCTCCAATTACATTTAATCCTATATTACTGCTACTTGTATAAAAGTTTAATAAGGTGCGTATTCCTTGACGAAAATGCGGTTCGTCATCAACAAGTAGAATCGAGATTACCTCTTTTTTAGGATTCATGGTAGTGTGCCTGGGATATTTAAGAGAAGTCAGGAGTCTAAAATCTGAATTAGCAGACCATCTGAAACTGTGAGAAGCTGGCAATATAGCGTTGCTCGGTTGAGTACAGTAAAGAGATAGAGGCTAGAAGCTAGATGAATATATTTCATTGGAATAAAAAACGCTATATTAAATCTGATTGCTTTTTACTTTTACCTTTTTACTTTTGCCTTTTATAGGGTAATGTAAAGGAAAATTGAGCGCCACCTGTGGGAAGATTTTCTGCCCATAAGTTACCTTGATGTGCCAAGATAATTTTTTGGGCGATCGCTAGTCCTAAACCTGTACCACCGAATCGTCGAGAATAATAAGGCTTAAATATTTGCTTCAAATCTTCTGGTGCAATTCCCGAACCGCGATCGCAAATTTCTATTAACACTTCATGACTATAAGCGCACCAATTACAAGTGATTGTCCCACCAGTTGGACTAAAATGAATCGCATTTCCTAATAAATTATCAAACACCTGTTTCATCTGCCAGTTATCTACTGTGACATATACAGGCTCTTCAGGATATTGAATGGTTAAGTTTTTTTCTGTTAGTAAGTGCTGTAAAGTTTTAATACATTCCCTAGTAATTGTTTGCAAATTATATTTTTTTAAGTTTAAGTTTGCCCGTTGTCCCCGGTAAAGTAAATCAGTTAATTTCGCACTCAACTCATCGACAGTTTGGCGAATCAAGATTGCTTGTTCTTGTAAACTACCCTCTGGTAATGCCAAGCGCAGATTTTCAGCATAGAGATTAATCAATGCTAAAGGATTTCTCAGTTGATGTTCTGCTTGTCCGAGAATTTGAGATAAAGCTAAGATTTCTTGTTGTTGTTGCGATCGCTCTCGACAAATCACTAAATAATTACTTAATATTTGAGCATTCCCCAGCAGTAACTGTTGCTGTTCCGCAGACAGCAATTTATGAGTACATATCAATATATATTCGCCGATTGCCAAACTCTGTTTACTTATCCGACAAACATAGCTATGATAAACGCCGGATACTGCCAATTCCGTAACTTGTAGAACTGGTAAATCATCTCGCCACCAAGTTTCTGCTTGCAAATATGCAAAATCTGGATGGAATTTCCCAGACGTAAAAGAATTTGTTTGGTCATCCTGTGTCATCTGCACAGAACATAAATCTTCTGTGCTATACTCTGCCACTATCTGCCGTTTTTCTGTTGCTAAATCGTAATAAACCGTCCAGATAGCCACATTTGGCAACAAGGCTTTTAATTGTTGAATATTCAGCTGACAAATTTGGTAAAAATTTAACTCTGGCAGTTTATTTTCTAAATTGTTTACCAACCAAGGTCGCGGCAATTGAGAGGTTAATTTTTGTGTAGCCACCCTCATCCTATTTTACACTCCGAAACACTATAGCAACTCAGAAGCATTAGAAATGCTACCCAATCTCAAATATTTTTGCTTGGAGAAATTATGCTTCTTACTGTATAAATACGGACGAAATCAGCTTACTCTACAGCTTGTAAAATTGGGGAATTTAAAACAATAATTTTACAATATCGACCAAAGTCTAATAAACGCTAGACATCTAGATCCCTAAGCTAGAAAGAGTTAGCCCAATAGTGGCAAATTAGCCAACAAAAAAGCCTGATTCCAAGGTTTATTTTGTGCTGTCAGCCCTCCACCTTCCAATACGGTTCGGTTAAGATCCCCCCGCCTACGGCGACCCCCTTAAAAAGGGAGTAAAAGATAATTTTCAGCCCCCCTTTTTAAGGGGGGTTGGGGGGATCTCAAAATACTAAAACGTTAGCCGAACCGTATTGCGCCAACTTCCGTAAGTCTTGTAGCAAAGTAGTTGCTTTTTGCTTGCGGAACTCTGGTAAGAACGCTTCAATCTCCATAGATTCATACTGGCGGTAAAAACCTACCAGCCAGAGTGATTAAGGGAGCATTTCAGTCACCCTGCTGTTGTGTTTTATGATCCCAGCTGCTACCCAGACTTTAGCAAAAATTTTAGCTGGCGGGATTTCCCTGCTCAGTACAGAGCAAATTGATTTCAACCATCCTGGTGTGAAACAGAATATCAACCCTAGACTGAATTTATATTGTTACAACATTCAAGAAAGTGTTGACAAACAACAGTCTAATTGTCAGCAACCGGCAGACAAAAGGAAATTATTCTTATTAACACCAAGGTGGTTTGAACTCTCATTTTTGGTAAGTGCTTGGGATTTTACCAGTTTAAGTGAACAGCGTATCTTATCCGAGGCATTAATACTACTTTTGCATCATCATTCATTACGAGAAGAGGTGCTGGCTCCAGCACTGCGCGGTCATGGCGAATTAGCAATGACCGTTTCTGCTATTCATCCTTTGGATGCTGCGGCTTTGTGGAATGCGTTAGGAGTACCATTGCGTCCAGCTTTGTATGTGACATTAACAATTCCCCTAAACCTGGATAGTGATTTTGTCACTGAGCCAAGTTTGGTTGACTTTTCAAAACCAACAAAAAAAGTATGAAGTGGGAAGAGAGGCTAGGGGTTAGAGGTTAGAGGCTAGTATTTTTACTTTTAACTCAGCACTCAGCACTTCAAAAAATAGGAAAACCAAGTGTTATGCCAAGATTAGATTATTTTGCACCTGGTGTCTACGTTGAAGAAGTAGACCGAGGTAGTCGCCCCATAGAAGGGGTAAGTACGAATATCGCCGGCTTTATCGGTTTTACCGAAGATGTCAGAGGCGATGCGGAATTGTTTAAACCGATGCTGGTGACATCGTGGAACGAATATTTAGAATACTTTGCTAAACAAGGTTCTGATGGTTACACCGATTTTGATGCTTATTTACCTTTTGCGGTAAATGGTTGGTTCCTCAACGGTGGTGGACGTTGTTGGGTAGCGAGTATCGGTACAAAACTACCCGGTTCTCAGCCACCACCGCCAGAAGAAACCGCCTTAAAAATTCGCACCAGTGGGAACCGTCCTGCTTTAAGTTTTGCCCTTAAGCCTGCTGAAGATGATGATGACGGTGATGCAGAAGGCAGAATTAACGTTTCTGTAACGGAAAGTGAACCGCGTCCGCCAGAAAACCCAGAAGCAGAACCACCCGCAAATACTGGTGAATTTTTCAAAGTCTTAATTAGCCGCAACGGTGAAATTCTAGAAGAATACGACCACTTATCCATGAACCCGCAAATTGATGCGGCTGTGGGTAGTTATGCGGTGACAGCTTTGCAAGATTCGCAATTTGTCACGGTTGCGGACTTAGAAACACCAGGACAACCCCTGTCTCGCCGTCCAGCTAACGGTAATTACGAAGTTAGTCCACCGCCAGTAGTTTCCACCCCTGACCGTTTCCCCAGAGATGTGCAAGGTGTGAGAGACGATCGCACCGGGATGCAAGGTATCTTTGAAATTGATGAAGTTACCATGATTGCTTTCCCTGATTTGATGCGGGCTTATCAAAACGGCATCTTGGATTTAGATCAAGTCCACGGCATCATGGAAGCGATGGTGAGTATGTGTGAAAATACTGCCCCCAACCGGATGGTAGTATTAGACCCACCCCCATGTAAAGGCGGTGGCGCGGCTGTACCTCCCACCCAGGTGAAGCCCCAGCATATTGCTCAGTGGTTGAGTGCATTTAATAGGCGATCGCAATTTGCCGCCCTCTACTATCCTTGGATTAAAGTCCCCAACCCCCGTAACGGTGGTAGACCAATTTTAATTCCTCCCGCCGGTCACATGCTGGGCGTTTGGTGTCGCACCGATGAAACTCGCGGTGTCTACAAAGCACCCGCCAACGATACACCCAGAGGAGTCATTGGTTTAGCCTACGAAACCAACCTCCGCGAACAAGAATTACTCAACCCTCTAGGTATTAACTGTATCCGTACTTTCCCCAACCGTGGTATCCGCATTTGGGGCGCTCGCACATTGGTCGAACCAGATAACGTGCAATGGCGTTATATCAGTGTCCGCCGCTTGATGAGCTATATCGAGAAATCCGTAGAACTCGGTACTCAATGGGTAGTATTTGAACCCAACGACCAAGACTTATGGGCGCGTGTGACTCGTACCGTCAGTAACTTCCTAGAAAGACTCTGGCGGGAAGGTGCTTTATTTGGTGCTTCGGCTGCGGAAGCTTTTTACGTCAAATGCGACTCCAGCATTAATACCCACGAAACCATGATGTTGGGGCGGTTGTACATCGAAGTTGGTGTTTGTCCTGTGCGTCCGGCGGAATTTGTCATCTTCCGCTTTAGTCAATGGTCTCCTAACCAATAAAAGTAGGTGCAGAGGTGTAAGGGAAACCATATTCCCCTACACCCTCACACCCTTGTACCCTCTATTACAAACTAAGGAACTACAAAGATGCCTGAATTAAAACCAATTGCTGCTAGTAATTTCTACTTTGAAATTGATGGCATGACCGATATGGCTTTTAGCAAAATTGGTGGTGTCAAATTTGAAGCTAAAGTCAAAGGTCAAGATAAACCTTTAATGTCTACAAAAGGTGGCGTTACTGTCAGACAAATTAACTCGGCTGGATTTGAAGGACTATTTACAATTGACGTTTCTACCCTTATGAGTGGGGATAGTGATAGCACCAGCAAAAAAATGTATGATTGGTTTAAAAAATGTATGCCCAAAACTGAAAAAGGTGAAGGCAAATGGGCAGACAGTAAAAAAACTGGAGCTATAGTTGCCTACGATACTGATGGCAATGAAGTAATGCGTTGGGAATTAAAAGAAGCTTGGCCTTCTCAATATAAAATCGGAGATTTAGATGTGAATGGCAACGATTATATTGAAGAAACTTACACTTTAACTTGTGAAAATATGAATCGCAAAAAATAGATTTTGCCTAATTTTTAGTTAATTAATTATTACCTATTTATCTGGAGGTTGATTTATGCCAGAGTATATCTCTAATGCCAAGTTCTACTGGGAAGCTGACGGACTGACAGAAATTTTAATTCAGAAAATCAGTGGAATGCAAATGAAAATGATAGTTGCAGGTGGAGATGCACCTATTGGTGTCACCAAAGATGGTAAAACTCAAACCCAAGCTACTATCGGTGGTGTAGAATGCTCAGAAATCACCATTGAGTGTGTAGCAACTGCTGATTCTAAACAACTGCTTGATTGGTATAACAAATGCCATGCTGAAGCTCTTTCAGGTGGTAAATCAGAAGGACGCAAGAGCCGGAAATTAGGTAAACTTTCTATCTATGATGGCGAGCAAGAAAAAATTCAATACGAATTTACAGATGTCTTTCCTACCAGCTACGGAACAGGTGATTTTACAGCAGGTAGTGGTGATTTATTAACTGAAACAGTCACAGTTGGTTTTACTTATTTTGAAAGGAAGAAGTAAGTAGAAGTGTGAAGTGTGAAGTGTGAAGTGTGAAGTGTGAAGTATGAAATTAAAATCATACCTTTTGCCTCCTACCTTCCCACTTCAGACTTTTATTTCATATTTTATATAGTAAAATATATGGCTGACTTTCCCGAAATTCTGACGAATAGCCGATTTTATCTGGAATTAAAGCTTACTGGTAGCCAAGAACCTGTGGATGGCTATTTTATGGAATGCCAAGGTTTTCAAACTACACAAAAAGTAATAGAAATTTCCGAAGTTACTCCCCAAACTTGGGGGAAAAGTGGTAATACAAGTGGTAGAATTATCACTACAAAAATCCCTGGTAATATATCTTATTCTAATATTGTGTTACGGCGTGGTTTAACTATTTCTATGACTATGTGGAATTGGTTAGCGGCTGTACAAGAAAGTAAATGGGGTGACGAAAGACGTGATGGTTCTTTGGTCATTTATAATCAAGCTGCGGAAGAAAAATTTAGATTAGAATTTAAAAATGCTTGGCCTGCTAATTATAAAATTAATGATGTGAGTGCCTCTGGTAGTGAACATGAAATTGAAGAAATAGAAGTAGTAGTAGAAGAATTAAAACGAGTAAAAGTAGCATAGAATGTTGCAAACTGAATTTGAATTTACTTTACCGAAAGGGTATCTTGATGCAGATGGTAATTTACACCGTAAAGGTGTGATGCGTTTATCCAGAGCGATGGATGAAATTATTCCTTTACGTGACCCCCGTGTAAAGTCAAATCCAGCTTATGCAACAGTCATTATTTTATCTCGTGTCATTACTAAATTAGGTGCTTTAGATGAAGTGACACCTGCGGTTGTGGAAGATTTTTTCGCCTGTGATTTAAGCTATTTACAAAATTTTTATCGTCAAATTAATGAATTAGAAGAAGTGGGGAGTGGAGAGTAGGAAATAGGGAGTAGAAGAAAATCACAAATGACAAATAATAAATAACCAATGACAAGCATTTATACAGAATTTAACTTTACTCTTCCTAGAGGTTTATTAGATGCTGAGGGGAATTTGCATCGCCAAGGTGTGATGCGGTTGGCGACAGCAAAGGATGAAATCATTGTCCAAAAAAATCGGGCTGCTCAGGAAAATGTCACTTATGCTGCTATTGTTATGCTCTCACAAGTAATTACTCGTTTGGGAGATTTAACAGAAATTACTCCAAGTTTACTGGAAAATCTTTTCTCTAAAGATTTGGCATATTTGCGAGAGTTTTACAATCGAATTAATCAGCAAGGCGATGCAGAAATTCCTGTCCAGTGTCCCCAATGTCAGACTAAATTTCAAGTGGGGTTGGCTTTAGCGGGGGAATCATAGGCTACCCCTCAGATTTACTACATGAGGAGGTAGCCTGTATTGCATTTCATTTCCACTGGAGTTTAGCAGATATTATCACTTTAGAACATTCTGAGCGTCAACGCTGGGTGAATGAAATCGGTAAAATAGTCCAGCCAGAGTAACTGAGAAACTTTATATCATATAGGCAAATTTTTGGGTACATACTTTAGGAAGATGCCCTACTATTTAACTCGGTCTAAATTTATTCTGGTGTGTCAAATAACTGCTTTCTACAGAGGTTTAGCTCAAGGCTAAACCTTTTTTATGATTGATGGTGTTGTAAGAAAATAAACGCTACAAAATAACTGGTTATTTCAGAATAAATTTTACCATAAATCTCAGATGCAACTAAATTGTTTCTATCCTTAGACAGATAGGTGAAATATATTATGTTCAAAATTAATAGGGTAATCATAAATGATTTATCAAAGTCTCCCTTGTCTTCGTTATTCGCATATCATAATTTCTAATTTTTGTACACAACTAGAAGGAAGATGAACTACATCTAGTAAGGAGATAAATTATCTAGATATGGTAAACACCTGGTATATATGGGCTTGGCTAATGTCCAAGCCTTTTTCATATTTTTGAGACAAATAAATTTATTTTAAAAGTAGTAATTATTAAAATATTTGCTGTATTTATATTATGTAATATGCCTGCAATTTATGTGTTATTTAGAAGTGGTTACTTTTTGTCTTAAGCTCATATCAATTTGCCTGTTGTTTAGGTACATCCTCAAGATAGATGAGGTCTATGAAAGAAAATCATAAATTAATTGAGTACGTTGTTAAGCACAGCAATTTTTAAGGTTTGGCTCTTGACCAAACCTTTTTTGTTGTTTGATTTTTGGAAAAATATATTTATGTTTATTGATGGGTAGTTTAAGCCGAAAAAGATAATTTTTGATTTTTGTATTATCAGTTATTTAATTATTTGTATACATCCTTTAGAGAGATGAACTAACGGATGACCTGGGATAAATTAAGCTTGGTGTAGTAAATGCTTGGTATACATAAAGGCTTGGTTCACCCAAGCCTTTTTTTGTACATCTTTGCAGTGTCATATTATGACGAAATCTGAGCTTACCTGTTTGGCGATCGCACACAAGTCAATCACACTCAGAATATTCACTCAAGTTTATTACATCCGTAATTTTATCCGAGTTTACAAAAAATTGTTGAAATACTTACATTTTGCTTTATAGTACTACGTGTCAAGCAAATAGTCTAGCAAGTAAACTGTTGAAGTTTCATTAAGACAACCAATATTTAGACTTTCCGTGGGAATCATATAGACAATTCCGCTAACAACGACTAGAGGTGATTACATCCGATGAATTTATGTAAATTCCCGGTAATCTTACTTAACTAAACATTACATTATGTCGGATTTGGACAAAGCTGATTTTTTTTAAGTGTAACCACTGAGAAAAATCTAGTTAAATTTTGCTAATTTAGCAGTGTTCTTTAAGATTTGCTTATCTAAAAGTTGATGAAAAGTCAGGGGATAGTTTTAATTTTTACTGTTGGTAAAGTTAACTCTCCTGATGCTGACAATTTCAACAGCAGTAATTAATTTAACTTTTCATTACCCATATAAATAAAAGATGTAAATGTCAACAGCCACAGCATCAAGTTACGATCCCCTAAATTTAAACTTAAGTATTTGTAGTATTTTTGACGCAAGAACTGAGTTTTATGGGGAATAGTAACTAAAAATGTACGAATTTATATGAAACGTCTTGAATGTAGCTGAAGTAAATGCAAAATCTAACTCCTATGAGTAGTCACCGGTTAATCCAAAAACTACATCCACTATCTTTATTAGCACAGCTAACTAGTCGGCGTGCGACGGGTTGCTTACGTGTATTTACTGGTTCAACTTCATGGTCAATTCATCTTGAAGAAGGTAAACTGACTTATGCTTCTTCATCTGATAAGGTGTTTGAGAGGCTTGATAATCAGTTGCGGCGCTTGAGTTTAAATATTCCCTCGCTCAATAGTGCAACTCGCGTCCAAATGCGACTGATGTTTGAACCAGCCAATGAAAATCTGTCAATTCCATATCCAGATTACCAAGCAATTTGTTGGTTAGTAGAGCAGCGTTACATTAGTTCTATGCAAGCAGCTACTTTAGTAGACGAATTAGCTAAAGAGGTGCTGGAATCATTTTTAATTTTAAAAGAAGGAACCTACGAATTTTATCCTGACAGTTCCTGGAATGAACTACCAAAATTCTGCCAGTTAGACTTGCGTTTGCTAGTGGAATATTGCCAAAGACAACTACGACATCGTTACCATACCCAGCAACCAGCGAATGTTGCTAAAGGTTCGCCAGTTTTACCCTCAATTAATGCGCTATCGCAGAAAAAGACATTAACCAAAAATAACAATTTTGACTCTGGCGAAAATGGCAATCAAAAACATATCAAGCCACGGGAAAGAAATAGCTTATGTACAGTTGCCTGTATTGATGATAGTCAAACTGTATTAAATTCTATCAAATTATTTTTAGATGAAAATACATTTTCAGTGGTGACAATTAATGATCCAGTTAAGGCATTAATGCAGATTCTCCGCAGTAAGCCTGACTTGATTTTGCTAGATGTTGAAATGCCTAACTTAGATGGTTATGAACTTTGTTCATTGTTACGTAGGCATTCAGCCTTTAAAAATACCCCCATCATTATGGTGACTGGAAGGACAGGATTTATTGATAGAGCAAAAGCCAAAATGGTCAGATCATCTGGCTATTTAACTAAACCTTTTACTCAATCAGAATTGCTGAAAATTGTGTTTAAACATATTAAATAATACTGTCTTAACTACAATAAGGAGAATTAGGAGTGAGTTTAACTTTGGTTGGCACAATTTTAATTGTTGAAGATTCACCCAGCGAATTAGAATTGATGAGCCATTATCTCAAAGAAAGTGGCTATAACGTTATCAAAGCTAGTGGTGCAAAAGAAGCTTTAGAGCAAGCTATTTCACAAACGCCAGATGTGATTGTAACTGATGTTGTGATGCCAGGAATGAGCGGTTTTGAGTTGTGCCGTTCACTGAAAAAAAATCCCGCAACCCAAAAGTTACCCATAGTTATTTGTAGCTCCAAAAATCTCGAAATTGATAGATTATGGGCTATGAAACAAGGGGCAGATGTGTATCTGACTAAACCATACACCAGAGAACAGTTATTAAGAGCTATTAAATCAGTGGTGCTTTAATCAATGAATAATACTAACGTCATCCTTGCGGAAAAACCACTCCAAAATCATCTAGGAGATGGCTATTTAAAGTTTCAGCTAAATCAACAAACGGCGGCAATATTGGCAATGAATCACACTCAAGAAGCCGTGATTTTGCCTGTAGAAGCGATAACACCTATGCCCAATATGCCGGGATGTATTTTAGGCTTAATGAATTGGCGTAGTCGAATAATTTGGGCGATTGATTTACCCCGAATGCTGAATTTAGAAGCGATAGATACAAGAAGACAACAGTATAACGTCATTGTGATTAAAGCAGAATCACTGCTTTTAGGTTTAGTTGTACAAGAAATTAAGGGAACAACTAAAATTTTGGTTGACGAGATTCATTCCCCAATTGGACAAGTAGCATCTAGTTTAGTTCCTTATTTGCGCGGATGTGTTGTACAGCAAGAAGAAATTTTACTGGCGTTAGATGCACAAGCAATTGTGCAGTCTTCTATTCTCCGCAGTGATTAAGTTATCTGATAACAGATAACTTTAAATATTTTTTGATGTACCTATGCAGGAGAAGTTCAGCATGTTTAATAAAACTGACACGGCTAAGAGTGGTGATGGAATAAATCGTGCTTCGTTAATTGCATCTAGCAAGGTTTCTGAGAATAAGATATCTCTGAAGACTAGTTCTCAGACAGTTACTTCTGATGGCGAAACACAGCCGAATTTGGGTGGGAATTTTAAAAGGCTGAGTTTAGAAACTAAAGCCACAATTTTAGCGATCGCCATCAGTACTATACCAGCCTTATTCATTGGTGCGATCGCCTACCATCTAACCAGTAAATCCTTAACCAAACAAATTACCCAATCTCAAACGACGGAAGCTGTTGATTTAACTGAGAAAGTTAACCGCTTTATGTCCGACAGATATGGAGATATTCAAATCCTGGCTAACTCGCCTTTATTTGCCAAGGGCAACCTCACCAGCAATACTAATAATTCAGAAAAGCAGGCGTTACTCGATAAAATCCTCACCAATTATCAAAATTATAATAGTATTGCGGTCTTTGATACCGAAGGCAATGTGATTGTTCAATCTTCGGGTGAACCGATAGAGAACCAAAAAGACAATAGTTATTTTCAGGCGACACTACTCAAAGATGCGGCTGTGATTATACAGCCAGAAAAGTCTAGTGATATTTATCTTGCTGCCCCAATTAAAAATAGCACCACAGGTAAAACTTTAGGCATAGTCAGAACTAGTCTCCCAACCAAAGCTTTAGCCGAAACCCTCAAAAACTATGCTGTGAATGGCTATCAATATGCTTTAATAGATAACTCTGGCAAAGTTTTCTTAAGTTCACGCCCAGAATTATTAGGCAAAGAAGCAAAAGCCGAATATCCTGGTTTAGCCAAAATTCTCACCACCAATAATATTGCTACACTCACAACCGTTCCCCAAAGCCAGCGTAAACGGCAATTAATTAGTTACGTCCCAGCACCCAAAATTGCAGGTTTATCTGATTTAAATTGGCAAGTATTACTCATCAATGATGCGGCAATTTTATACGGTACACAACAACAATTGTTGTGGATTGTCACGATTGGCATAGCCTTGATTGGAATAATTGTAGCAGCGATCGCAGCTTGGTTAGCCAAACGTACCACACAGCCCATCATCAATGCCACCGCCGCCGTCGCCAAACTCGGACAAGGTGAACTCAACACCCGCCTCGCCTCCCAAAGAGAAGACGAATTAGGCGTATTAAGTGCCAATATTGATCACATGGCTGCCAAATTGCAGGTATTAGTCAACGAACAAGTTGAAATTGACCATACCAAAACCATCATTCAAGCCACATCCCCAGAAGAACGCCCCACACAAGAAGCCTTACAACTGCAACTCTTAGAACTACTCAACGACATCGAAGGTGCAGCTAGAGGTGACTTAACAGTCCGCGCAGATGTTACAGATGGCGAAATTGGCACTGTGGCTGACTTTTTCAACTCTATTGTCGAGAGTTTGCGGGATATCGTCACCCAAGTTAAACAAGCAGCTACCCAAGTCAACACGGCTATTGGTTCCAACGAAACAGCTATTCAAAAACTTGCAGACGAAGCCCTGGTACAAGCCGAGGAAATTAACCGCGCCTTAGATGCTGTGGATAATATGACTCATTCTATGCAAGCAGTAGCCAATAGTGCGGAACAAGCCGCTACCGTGGCGAATAACGCCGCCCAAAATGCTTCTAAGAGTGAAGAAGCGATGTATTTAACAGTGCAGAATATTCTGTCTCTGCGGGAAACTGTCGGCGAAACTGCCCAAAAAGTTAAACGTTTAGGCGAGTCTTCCCAACAAATTTCTCGCGTCGTCTCTTTAATTAATCAAATTGCCATGCAAACCAACTTACTCGCCATCAACGCAGGTATCGAAGCCGCCCGCGCAGGTGAAGAAGGACAAGGTTTTGCTGTGGTAGCCGAAGAAGTAGGTGAGTTAGCAGCCCGTAGCGCCGCAGCTACCCAAGAAATTGAACAAATTGTCGAGAACATTCAACGAGAAACCAGCGCCGTTGTGCAGGCGATGGAAATTGGTACTACCCAAGTTGGTGAAGGTGCGCGGGTAGTAGAAGAAGCCAAACAAAATCTCGGACAGATTTTTGATGTTTCTCGTCAAATTGATTCTTTAGTACAGTCTATTTCTTCTGCAACTGCATCTCAAGTGCAAACATCGCAAACTGTCAGCTTGTTAATGCAAGAAATCGCTGCCATTTCTCAGCGTACCAGAGATTCTTCTAGCTCTGTTTGCCAATCTCTCAAACAAACTGTCGAAATTTCTCATAAGTTGCAAGAGACTGTTGAGACTTTTAAAGTGAATTGATTTTGTCACTTGTCCTTTGTTGACGAATGACAAATGACAAGTGACTAATGACCAATGACTAATTATTAAAAATCATGTCACAAGATAAAGAATTAGAAATCCAGATGCAATTTCTGGAAGAAGCCACAGATTACCTCAATACCTTAGAGGCAGTCTTACTAGAAATCGATACCAGCCATCGTATAGATTTAGAAAAAATTAATGGCGCACTCCGCGCTGCCCACTCTATTAAAGGTGGTGCGGCAATGATGGGATTTCGGGTGTTAAGTGATTTAGCACACCGTTTAGAAGATGCCTTTAAAGTTTTAAAAACCCGCAAAAGTTCTTTAGAAATTGACCAACAATTGCAAAGTTTATTACTTTCAGCAATTGATTGGATGCGGCAAATTGTTGAATTATTATCAACCCAAAGTGCTATAGAAGAAGAATGGTTAACGAGTTTTTGTTATCCTGTTTTTGATGAACTTTATCAACGTTTGGGTGATCCTACTCCCGAAGATGCGACAACAATGTTGTCCCCAGAAGATGGACAGAATATTATTCCTTTATTATTTGAAACTGAAGTTGAAGGTTGTCTGCAACGTTTAGAAGCTGTGTTGGCTGATAGTCAACAACCTTGCTTGCAAGAAGAAGTGGCGATTATGGCGGCGGAATTAGGCGGTTTGGGAGAAATGCTGCAATTGTCAGCCTTTAGCCAACTGTGTGATTCTATCAAACAAACAATAGAATCTGCCGCACCAGAGCGCATCTCAGACATTGCTCAGATAGCATTGCAAACATGGCGGCGATCGCAAGCTTTAGTTTTAACCAATCAACTCGATAGTCTACCTAGGGCAATTGAGTTGAGTGAAATACCAACTACTTCCACAACTTATAATCAAACTGCGCCACTGTCAACCGCAGATGCCATCGCTCAATTCTTGGCGACAGATAACGGCGTTCACCCAGAAATAGAATTAGTCGAAATACCTGTAATTCACCAAGAAATCGAAATAGCTGCAAGTAATTTTGTACCTGTAGAAGCAGATATTCATCCTGTGAATCTGCCGGAAATTAACAATATTATTGCTGAACATAAAACTGAATTAATTGCTCCCAGCAAAGACCGCGAACATTCCGAAAATACAGTCCGAGTTCCTAGTAAACAACTAGAACAAATTAATGATTTATTTAGTGAACTAATTGTCCAGAGAAACGGACTGCATTCGCAACTAGAAAAATTACGTAAACTCTCACGTAATCTCGGACAGAGAGTGCAGAATCTGGATAGAGAAAATCAAGAATTACGCATGGCGTATAACCGTGTGATATCAGCTAGTATCCGGCAAAATAACAGTTCAGAAATAGATACTCAGCACTCAGTACTCACTACTCAGCCCTTATCCACCACGCATCACTCTCTCGAAGAAATTCATTTGCGATCGCAAGATATCGCCGAAACAATTGTCCAGGTGCAAGAAGTCTCCACCGACATTCAATTAAGTGCCGATGATGCCGATTTAATTGCTCGCAAATTAAACAAAACATCCAAGCAATTACAAACCAAACTCAATCAAGTGCGGATGCGACCAATTTCCGAATTAGTCGAGCGTTTTCCCAGAGCCATCCGCGACTTAAATGTCGAGTATGGCAAAAATGTCCAGCTAAAAATTGAAGGCGGTAATACTTTAATTGAACGCAGCATTTTAGAAGCATTAAATGACCCCTTAATGCACTTATTAAGAAATGCTTTTGATCATGGCATTGAAGAACCAGCCACCCGCCACCACTTAGGTAAACCAGAACAAGGATTAATCGAAATTCACGCCACTCATCGCAGTAATCGAACTATTATTAGTATGCGCGATGATGGACGCGGAATTTCTTTAGAAAAAATTCGTTCTCGCGCCTTAGCAATGGGGTTAGATAGTTCATTATTAGAAAGTGCCAGTGATGATGAACTACTATCGCTAATCTTTGAACCAGGGTTTAGTACCTCCGAAACAGTCACCGCCTTATCTGGCCGTGGTGTAGGAATGGATGTGGTACGCAACAACCTGAAACTGGTACGCGGCGATATCACAGTTGACACAGAACCCGGCGTTGGTACAACTTTTACCTTATCAGTACCCTTTACCTTATCTGTGGCGAGAGTGCTGTTAGTCGAAACAGGTAAAATATTGCTGGCATTTCCCACCGATGTCATCTCAGAAGTATTTTTACTCCAAAGCGATCGCATCATCTCAATGGGAGGTAGCGAAGTCATCAACTGGCAAGGTACAATGCTGCCATTAATTCGCCTGGGACAATATCTGGAATTTAACTGTCCCCGCTACGACAGTCCCGAACTGGAAACTCCCGCCGCCATCAACGCCAACAGCGTCTTAATCGTTAAAGGTAACAATCAAACCGTTGCCATTCAAGTAGACCGTTGCTGGGGTGAACAAGAAGTAGCCATCCGCCAAGTTGAAGGGAATATACCCTTACCAGAAGGCTTTAGTAACTGCACAATTCTCGGTGATGGCAGAGTTGTGGCCTTAGTCAGTGCGAATGAATTACTCTATTGGATTGCTACCAATCAAAATACCCCGAAAAACAATCAATTACCCTCCGTCCGATTAAAAACACCCTTCCTGTTCGTTGACAGCGAAAAACTCGCAGCCTTACCTCCCAAGCCCAAAGGCAAGATTTTAATCATCGATGACTCTATTAACGTCCGCCGTTTCTTAGCACTTACCTTAGAAAAAGGTGGCTATCAAGTAGAACAAGCCAAAGACGGACAAGACGCTTTAGAAAAACTCGAAACAGGCTTACAAATTGCCGCCGTCATTTGTGATATTGAAATGCCGCGTCTGGACGGGTATGGATTTTTAGGCAAAGTCAAAAACAATGGTGATTTGAAAAATATCCCCGTTGCCATGCTGACTTCCCGTAGCAGCGATAAACATCGCCGAATGGCAATGCAGCTAGGTGCTAGGGCTTATTTTTCTAAACCTTATAATGAGCAAGAACTACTCCGTACCCTAGAACAACTCATTGGTAATATAGCCGAGAGTGCAGCTTCTAATTAAATAGGACTTACAGCACTGAGGATTCAGTAATGAGTCATAAATTTACTTATGACTCATTACTCATTACTGCGATCGCGGGAATTTTCCCTCCTTTCTCTAAAATCAAGTAGAGACGTTGTATACAACGTCTCTAGCACAACTGATCTTAATGCTTCAGTCCTGTTTTATCTTGAAGGATGTTAACCGATATTAACCTTGACTACTTTTTGTTTTTCTGCTTCTGATTTTGGCAAAGTTAACCGCAGAATACCATCTTTATATTCCGCTTCTACTTTGTCATGTTGAACTAAAGAAGGTAATGGAATTATTCTTTGAAATCTGCCATAACGGAATTCCGAACGACTGATGCCTTTTTCCTCAATTTTAGTTTCAGATTTACGTTCACCACTAATAGAAACTGCTTCTGGTGTAACTTCAACATTGATATCTTTGGCATCTAGTCCTGGTACTTCTAGCCGCAGATGAATGGTATCGTCTGTTTCTTCAATTTCAGCAGCCGGGACAAAATTAAATGCTGTTCTTTCACCACCATTTGTAGGTGTTAGTCTGTCAAACAAACGATTCATTTGCCTTTGTAAAGTTTCCAGTTCTCGGAATGGTTCTAGGCGTTCAATATCACGAAACGGTTCCCAACGAATAAGTGCCATATCTATCACCCCTAAAATGAAAGATTTGGGATAATGAAGCTTAATTACAGGCTTATTTGTCGGTCAGTAATAGTTGAATCTTTTTGGAATATCAAGCCTAATCTCAAGCTTCTTGATTACACTTTAGCTTAAAATATTCTAGCTAGAGGTTCGGTTTTATAACAAAGTGCGATCGCAATAACCGTACCCACTTAATATAGTTTTGATTTTGTACCTTTTCGCTCAGTAAAGTTAGTTTCGCTTTTTCTAAGTAATGGGGGTAGTGAGTAATAAGTAATGAGTTAAAAGTTATGCCGTAACTATAGGACTTACGCAATAACCCTCTTAAATCCTCTTAACTTCGTGTCCTTTGCGCTCTTTGCGGTTCGTTTTTTCATGATTTTGCGTAAGTCCTGAACTATATCAAACTCTTCTAACTTTGTGTTCTAACCTGCGGGTAGCCGAAGAAAACGTCTACGCTTTTTCATGATTTTGCCTAAGTCTTATAAATAATACCTTTTCTTGTTGAAGATGCACTTTATTCTCTGCTTTGGCGCTTCATGAAGAATTGGTATAAGGGGTATTTATCATTACTCCTTACTCTTGGCTGTAACCCTCGTCTCGTTGAACAAGATATTACTATTAATTTATTTGATACTAGCACGCTCTATGTGTGTATTCTATTGATCAAAGTTTAGCTGAATAGAGATTTAGTGTGTGTAAGTGGGCAAACTAAATATATAGCAATCCTATTTGATTTTTAAATTATTGGTTGAGGCTGGGAATAGGGAGTAGGGAGTGGGGAGTAGATTTGTTTGTAATTCATTTAGGGTTGCTATAGCTTGTGATGTGTTGACACCTAAATTGGGTTAACACAGTGATCACTTATGCAGTCAGACCAAAAATAAGGACTGCATCAAGAGTACAGGGGTATAGGTTGTAGATAAACGGAAATCTTACACCCATATCAACAGGAAACTTTCTACCTAAGTTCTGAGAATCATCAATAAAACTGATAATGAGGTGTTATGTTTCAAGTTGTTGTAGGACACAGTAATGATCCTGATTCTGAAAATGCGATCGCAGAAGTTATTCAAAAATGTACCACCTCTCTCGGTGGGTTAGTTCCCCAAGCGGGAATTTTATTCAGTGCGATTGACTTTGAACATACTTTAATTTTGCAACATATTCAACGAATTTTTCCAGGAATTCAGTTAATTGGTGGCACTACGAATGGTGAAATATCCTCAATTTTGGAATTTCAACAAGATTCTTTAACTTTAATGCTCTTTGCTACAGACGAAGTGGAAATTTACGCAGGTGTGGGACGAGAAGCATCGAAAAATCCGGCTTTGTCTGCTCAACAAGCGATCGCTCAAGCAACAGCCCATACTACATCAACACCACAATTATGCTTGACCTTTCCCGATAGTTTAACCAGTAATGGAGTGTTAATTTTAGAAGGTTTAAAACAAAGTCTTGGAGGGCAGATTCCCATTATTGGCGGTATGTCTGCTGATGATTATACCTTTGACAAAACCTACCAATTTTTTCAAGATGAAGTTTTAAATGATTCAATTCCAGTATTAATATTTTGTGGAAAATTATTATTTTCCCACGGAGTCGCTAGTGGCTGGACTCCCATTAGTCAACGTAGTTGTGTCACAAAAGTAGATGGTAATGTCGTCTATGAAATTGATGGACAACGTGCATTAGATTTCTATCAGCACTATCTAGGCGAAGAACGATTTACAGCCAACTATGCAATTCACGCCCTAGCCGTTTTTGAGGATCAAGAACATTTTTATATGCGTGCGCCCAATGGCTACGATCAAGAATCTGGTAGTGTGACTTTTTTCTCAGATATTCCCGAACAAGCTATTGTCCAGATTACTGATGCAAACCGTCAAGATATTCTATTAGCTTCTGAGGCATCTTTAAAAAATGCTCTTGTTAATTATCCTGGGTTAGAACCAACTGCGGCTTTACTTATATCTTGTGCTGCTAGACGGCGAATTTTGGGAACTATGGCTAGTGAAGAGTATAAACTTGTCAAAACTCACTTACCACCAACCTTACCTTGCTGTGGTTTTTATGCTTATGGTGAAATTGCACCTTTGATGACTAAAGGCCAAACTCAATTTCATAACAAAACCTTTGTCACACTGCTAATGGGAACAAAATGAGTAATGGACGTATGGATGATTATCCTAATTCCATACAAATGCAAGAGTTGGAAAAGACAAACCGAATCTTGCGAAAAAAGTTGGAACGCTGCGAAACTGAACGTCGGCAGGTAGAATCTGATATTGCGACTAAAGAATTTTTACTCAAAAAAGTCATTTGTGAGTTAGAAACTTCACAGAATAATTTACAGCAAAGAAGCCAAGAGTTAGAAAATACTTTATATAGTTTGCATCAAATGCAAGTTCAGATGGTTCAAAGCGAAAAAATGTCGGCTTTGGGTCAAATGGTAGCGGGTATTGCTCACGAGATTAACAATCCTGTAAGCTTTATTTACGGCAATCTCAGTCATATCCAGGGCTATGTTGATGACTTGCTGCGTCTGCTTCAACTTTATCAGCATTACTTTCCTAACCCGCCAGCCGAAATTCAAAAAGAAAGTCACATCATTGATTTAGAGTTTCTCAAACAAGATGTCACTAAGGTACTGTACTCAATGAATATTGGGACAGAACGCATTCGGGAAATAGTATTATCACTCAGGAACTTTTCTCGGTTAGATGAAAGTGAGTTCAAAGCAGTTGATATTCATGAAGGAATTGATAGCACATTGTTGATTTTGCAACACCGTCTGAAAGCTAATGAGCAAAACCCAGAAATCTTAATTATTAAAGAATATGGTGATTTACCAGATGTAGAGTGCTACGCTGGGCAGATGAATCAGGTATTTATGAATATTCTGGTAAATGCCCTTGATGCGATCGCAGAATTTAATACCAAACGAACTTATCAAGCAATCGAGAATCATCCCAGTTGCATTACAATCCGTACTGACGTAATTGATTCCAAGTGGGTCAAAATTGCGATCGCTGATAATGCCAATGGCATTCCCGCCGCCATTCAGACACAAATTTTTAACCCATTTTTCACCACAAAACCTATTGGTAAGGGAACAGGAATGGGACTGGCTATCAGTTACCAAATTGTTACCGAAAAACATGGCGGTAAGTTAGAATTTTTTTCGACACCCGGACAAGGAACAGAATTTGTCATTCAAATTCCTCTCAGACAATCTCTTAATTAGTTCCATTGCATAGCCTCCAGGCAATATTTATCAGGACTTACGCACAAAGATTGTCTATGAAGATTGGGTGTAAGGGTGTAAGGGTGTGTGGCGTAAGGGTTTTAGATATATACACCCCTATACCCTGTACCCTTGCACCCTCGCCAAAACCCTTGATTTTTCGTTTTTATGCGTAAGTCCTATTTATTTCACTTCAACATCAAAATTTAGAATGATTATTGAGCAGAAATCAACTAAAAAAGCCTGGGCAGGGGCAATATCTCAACCAGCAACAGAATTTCCTCTCACACCATTACCAATTCTCTCTGGCAAAATCCCAGAAGGTTTACGCGGCACACTCTACCGCAATGGCCCAGGACGTTTAGAACGGGGCAATATCCATGTAGGACACTGGTTTGACGGCGATGGGGCAATTCTCGCAGTTAATTTTAATGCTGCTGGAGCCACAGGAGTTTATCGTTATGTACAAACTGCGGGTTATCAAGCCGAAACCGCCGCCGGGAAATGGCTTTACGGCAATTATGGTATGACTGCACCGGGGGCAATTTGGCATCAATGGCGCAAACCAGTAAAAAATGCTGCGAATACTTCTGTATTGGCTTTACCAGATAAACTCTTAGCACTTTGGGAAGGTGGACATCCCCACAGACTTGATTTAGCCACCTTAGAAACTCAAGGTTTAGATGATTTAGGTGGTTTAAAGCCGGGATTATTTTATTCTGCTCACCCAAAGGTTGATTTTTCAACACAGGAGATTTTTAATTTTGGTGTGAGTCTGGGGTTAAATGCCACGCTGAATGTTTACAAAAGTGATAGGACTGGCAAAATTATTCAAAAAGCTCAGTTTCCATTAACAGGTTTGCCGCTAATTCATGATTTTGTTTTAGCAGGACAATATCTGGTGTTTTTTATTCCAGCCGTGCGGTTGAATTTGTTACCTATCGTTTTGGGAACCAGCAGTTATAGTGATGCACTCAAGTGGCGACCAAATTTAGGCACACAAATTTTAGTCATTGACCGTGAAACTTTGACTTTAGTCAGTCACGGAGAAACTGAAGCTTGGTATCAATGGCATTTTGCCAATGGTTATGTTGATTCTAGCGGCGCAGTAATTGTGGATTTTACCCGCTATGATGACTTTCAAACTAATCAATATCTTCAAGAAGTTGTGGCTGGAAAAACTCAGACAACTGCCAAAAATACATTGACGCGAGTTGTGCTGCAACCCCAAACTGGCAAGGTGACAACAATTGAAACTTTATTAGACCGGACTGGCGAGTTTCCCAATGTACCAGCGCCAAATGTTGGGCAGAACTCGCGCTACACCTATATGAGTTTATTTCGTCAAGGTACAGATATTAGTCAAGAATTATTAAATGCGATCGCCCGTTTTGATCACAATACCCATACCCTCACCGAGACCAACCTGGGCGAAAATCGTTATCCTTCAGAACCCTTAGCTGTGCAAGATATTCATAACCCGCAACAAAGTTGGGTACTCACTGTTGTCTATGATGGCAATTCTCATACTAGCGAAGTTTGGATCTTTGATAGCGATCGCCTGGACGCAGAACCAGTCTGTAAATTAGGTTTACCCAGCGTTATTCCCCACAGTTTCCACGGCACATGGAAAGCTGCATCATCAACCTAACTCGAAGCACTCGTATAAAAACGCAAAGCAAACCGCCACCACTTAGTAGACAGCCAAAACAAAACAATTGCTAACACCAGCGCACCTATCAACCAACTAAACTGCACTCGTCCCAGCATCGCTTCTGCTGGCACAGTGGTTAAAAAAGTCACTGGTACTACAAAGGTAAAGAAAAAGCGGTAAGCTGCGGGGTAAGCCACCATTGGATATCTACCAGCCTCCAACAAACCCCGCAGCACTTCCGTGGCATTGTAAATTTTCACAAACCAAATGCTAGTAGCTCCCAGCATAAACCACAAGCTATAAAGAATTACTATCCCAAATAACAAAGGTACGGCACTTAGGAGATAATTATCAATTCCCAAGCCCAGGCGATTGCCTGCATAGCCAATAATCAAACTACCTAAAATTAGATCCGGTAATCCCCACGGTGAAAGAGTATGAGTAGATAGCCAAAATTGACTGCGAATCGGTTTGAGGAGTACAAAATCTAAAGTCCCTACCTGCACATGACTCACAATTTTATTTAAATTCGGAGCCAAAAATGTCGCAGAAAAACCTTGTAGAATCGTAAAAATTCCCAACACAATCAAAGCTGCTTCCCATGACCAACCCGCAAAAGTATAGCCAGTACGATAAAACAAAAACAAGCTAAAAATACTTCCGCCTAAATTACCCAAACTAGTAAGTGCAGCAACTACAAAGTTAAGTCGATACTCCATCTCTGCCGCTAAGGAGGTAGTCCAAAATAGCCGGATTAATTTCCAATATCTACTCATCTTCGTCTAACATCTCATTACACAATTAATTTAGCAACTGACACAACCTTTATAATCTGAATCACATAATAATTTTACTTAATGACAATATAGCAATCCTAAAGGATGTATAAACATCTATCTCCCTTGTCTCTGTTATTCACACATCAACTAAAACTGCTATATATAGGACTCATATTTGATTTATGAAAAAAATCAGTACACCCAGGTCAAGCTTCTTTTCTACTCCCTACTCCCCATTCCCTACTCCCTGCCTATCGCGCTTGCGCTGCGCTTCGCGCACCACACAACTAGATTCAGAAATCAAATCGGATTCCTATATATAATTGCTTATTCTTGAAAACGTGAGGTTTTATGCACTTTGATTTACCAGAATTAATTAAATCTATCGGCTACTTTGGAGTCTGGGCAATAATTTTTGCTGAATCAGGATTACTTATTGGTTTTTTTCTTCCAGGCGATAGTTTATTATTTACAGCCGGATTTGTGGCTTCTCAGCATTTACTGAATATTTGGGTTTTAATTATTGGTGCATTTATTTGTGCAGTTTTAGGCGACAACATTGGTTACACTACGGGGCATAGATTTGGCAGAAAATTATTTCAGAAAGAAGATTCTTTATTTTTTCATAAAAAACACGTCGTTAAAACGCAGAAATTCTATCAAAAACATGGCAAAAAAACTATTGTTTTAGCTAGGTTTGTTCCGATAGTGCGGACTTTTGCCCCAATTGTTGCTGGCTTGGGTGCTATGCAGTATCAAACTTTTATGTTTTATAACCTCATCGGTGGCTTTTTTTGGACTGTGGGGATGACTTTATTAGGCTTTTTCTTAGGAAAAACTTTACCTGCTGAACAAGTAGATAAATATTTGTTGCCGATTATTGGAATGATTATTGTGATTTCTTTAGTCCCTTCGATTGTGCATCTAGTTCAAGAAAACCGAGCTAAAAACTAGTAAATTGGATTATTGGTATTGCGATCGCTTAAACGTCAACTAGAATTTCTGTCTGAGTATATGTAAGGTGTGTTAGGCGCAAGCTGTAACGCACCAAAAGCTTTTCTATTAGATGTGTGTTACGCTGTCGCCAACATATCCTACGTGTATTTCACAAATTAAATATGAGTCTTGTATACCAATACAGTTCAGTTAAGGCAACAACTTAGACTGGTGTAGGTTGAGTGGAGGAACGGAACCCAACATTCACGCATACTTTGTTGGGTTACGCTATCGCTACACCCAACCTACTATTCTTATACCAATTTAAGAAAAGAATGCAACAGATAGAAATAAAGAAAGTCTTACTGGAGCTAGATTTCTTAATTGCGAATTGCGAATTGCGAATTGGTATTATTACTCATGCTGTACCTCACTTACTTCAAAAGTGCTGTAATTTCTGTCTTCAGGAGAATGAACTCTCAACGCCTGAGAATAAAAATAAATTTATGAATGCTTGGAACATCAATCTCTATCTCTTACGGGAAAACCTGCTGTTTTTTACAGTTTCCACATTTTTGATTGGGGTAATTAGTTGGGGCTGGAAAAACGCCAAGCCATATACTGTACCTTTACCTTTTCCTTGGTGGTATAAGTGGTGGTTTTTAACGATGCAAATACTCGGTGTACTACTACCACTACTAATTATGCTCCTGTGGGGCGTATGGTGGAAACAGGGCATCGTGTTAGCTGTACTGGGCTGGTACTTTATTATCTTGGTTTGGCAAATTTTTTTTGAAACCTTCACCCTGAGAAAACTACAACATGTTGTCTGGGTAATGGTTCCCTATATCTACCTCCCCTATCGTTTTTGGCAACTTTACGAAGGTTTGACGCTGTTGGGTTCTCAGACAGAACTACTTTGGGTGCGATATTTACTGATTTTGGAACTGGTGCTATGGATTGTCAATTACGCCATAGATGTAGTCCAACTTCCTCGGCTATTTCGCTGGGAAGTTAATTCAGCGCCTGTAATTAGTGATAATTGATAAATAGTATCAACTAGATTGAAAATATTTATGATCAGGCTAGAAACTCTGAGTGTTGGAGTTATGCTTGCTGTCGTAAACTGATAAATACAGCAAAATGCAACAAACAATCTCAAAAACTTGCATTCTTTAACAGCCTCATTTACAGTCAAGATAGATTCTCTAAAGTTCAATTATGTAGATAAAACTCTAGTTTTATCTACAAACAGTATCTTATCTTACATTTAGGAATTTTTTTAAACTCTTTTTTTAATCATTTATTGAGAAAAATTTGCAATATGATACTTAAAATTAGAACTTTACAAGTGAGCGACTTCCGGGAACTGTACAAAATACGGAAAGAATCGCTATCTAAAGACAAGATGCTACTCTTGTACACTCGCCACAGTCATAATTTAATCAAAAATTTAAACTTTTTCCTGAAAAGTACAGCAATAACTTTTTGGAATTTAGCTGACAATATTGTAGAGATTTTATTAACTAGACAGTTTTTGTTGAGAAAGAATGTTATAAAGTGGCAGTTTGCTTTTAAGCCGTAAATGCAGATTATTTTTGTTTATCTTGTGGAGATGAATAAATTGTAGTCATCAACACAATTTTGTTTACGCCTTCATTATCTGTAAAGCCAACAAACGAGATAAGTTCGATGAATACCTTTTTTTGTTCTGACTATGCGCGACAAGTAGGTGAAGAATTAATTGGTAGTGCTACCAATTACGAAACATATATTTTAGTTGAGTGTCCACCACCTTGGACTACAGAAGCTTTTAATTCTCGTTGGGTTCCTAAAAACTTACAACTTTTGGTAGAAGAAATTACCCGTGCAAAACTACCAATTAGATTTCTGTTAATTGCTAATGATGTATCCCATAAAGCAGACGAAACAACACTGTTAATTTATCAAAAAAAGCAGGGTTTAAGTCATGGATACTGTAAGTATGAATTTCACTTACCAAATATTGAGTTAGTCGCAGGTGTTGTCAAAAAATGGTTAGCACATAGCACTACTGATTATCAAGTATATACAGACGCAACAAGAGATATTTTAGTGTGTACTCATGGTAGTCATGATAAATGCTGTGCTAGATATGGCAATCCTTTTTACTTCCACGCTGCTCATACTGTAGCTGATTTGCAATTAGATAATGTGCGCTTGTGGAAATCTAGTCATTTTGGCGGACACCGTTTTGCACCAACAGCCATCGACTTACCAGAAGGCAGATATTATGGTGTTCTTGACCAAGAAACATTCCAAGCAATATTAACCCGTACTGGCGACATTCACTGTTTGGAAAAAGTTTATCGCGGGTGGGGAATTTTACCAACTCAGTTACAGGTTTTAGAACGAGAATTAATCTTACATCATGGCTGGGATTGGTTTAATTACAAAGTCTCCGGCAAAATCCTGGAACAAAGTTTAGATAATCAGACATTTCTTGGTGAAATCAGTTGCGAAAGTCCTGATGGTTCTCTCTATACCTATCAAGCTCAACTCATTCAGGATAGTCATAAATCTATTAAACTCAGAAGTGCTTGTAATTCTCAAAAAGAGTCAGTATTAGTTAAATATGCTATAGCTAATGTCTGGCTATCCTCTACAAAGGTGGTTAGTTTTGCTCAATAAGAATTCCAGGGTTACTCATCTACCAATAATTATGTTTATTGATAAAAATTGAGTTAATAATCAAAGAAATAAGTAGAAATCAGATTACCGAAGTGTGGATACTGAGCGCAGTCGAAGTATCCACACTTTGGCAAGCTCAGTGCATCGATTCGCTCAACTTTCTTCTAGTCGTCTTATTGAGCATTGAGCGTTCGCGTAGCGTCTCCCTTGGGGAGAAGTCGAAATGCGTCTTGTTCACCTACTTCTCATATATATATAGCAATCCTAAATCATTTGTGAAATTCTCTTTCTTTTCTTCCTTCTCTTTCTTTGTGTCCTACCCTTCGGGAAGCCGCTATCGCGTCTATGCGCCCTTTGCGGTTCGTTAAAAATAATAATTTTTTACAACTCAGATAGGATTGCTATAGTGTAGAAGTTTATATTTCCACTCTATAGAATCATGAGATTAAATTCCTAACATCTGTAAGTTGTGTAAGGTTGCATACATCCCTCCTTGTTCTAACAGTTCTTCGTGGCTACCTTGTTCAATTAATTCACCCCGCTTGAGAACAAAGATGCGGTCTACGTTGCGGATTGTAGATAGGCGGTGAGCAATAATAATTGCAGTACGTCTGACTAAAAGTTGATTGAGTGACTGCTGAATTAATGCTTCTGTATTCACATCTAAACTAGCGGTTGCTTCGTCTAATACAAGAATTTGGGGGCTACGAATAGCAGCACGGGCGAAGGCTAATAGTTGTTTCTGCCCACTAGAAAGGTTCGTGCCGCGTTCTCGCAATTGAGTATTGTAACCTTGGGGTAATTCTTCAATAAACTGAGCAATGTTGGTGTTTTGTGCAGCTAATTCAATTTCCTCGAATGTATATCTATCTCCGAGAGTGATGTTACTTTTGACATCGCCAGCAAATAAAAAGCCTTCTTGTAAAATTACGGCCATATAGCGGCGTAAGTCTGCCTGGGGAACTTCTCGAATATCTACTCCATCAATTAAAATCCGTCCTTGGGTGGGTTCATAAAGGCGACACAACAGGCGAATAATGGAACTTTTACCTGCGCCTGTGGGGCCGACTAAGGCGATTTTTTCACCGGGACGAATTACAAAGTCTAAGTCTTTGATGACAAAATCATCGTCTTTGTAAGCAAACCAGACATGCTCAAAGCGAATTTCTCCTAATTCTGGGGCTGAATTGAAGGTTTGTGCTTCCATTTCAGCAATGATTTCGTCTATGTAACCGAAGCTATGATCAAAAACTGAGAAGCGTTGATTATTAAGATCGCGGATTTCTATCGGTTCATCTAAAATATCGTTAATTCGTTCAATCGCCGTAAAGCCCGCTTGAATAACGGTAAATTTCTCTGCAAAATCTCGCAATGGGTCAAATAATCTCTGGGCATACAGAATAAATGCAGACAAGACACCAAATGTCAAGCTTTGTTCTAAAAGTAACCAACCACCCATCCACAATACACCAGCGATCGCAACTAAGCCAATCCATTCCAAGGTAGCTGAAACGGCTGAATCATAAAATATGGTTTGATCCATTTGGTCAACGTAGCGGTTGTTAACAGTACGAAACAACTCTGCGTTAATTTTTTCTCGCCGAAACAACTGCACTACATTAATCCCAACAATATTTTCTTGTAGCTGGGAATTTAACAAAGAGAGTTCATCTCGCGCTTTGTAATTGGCTTTGCGGTACTGTTGTTGAAAGTAAATAATTAACCAGGTAACAGGTAACAAGATTAACAGCAGCAAACAAGCAAGTTGCCACTGAATAGACAACATAATCCCAATAATCACCACCATCGAAAATATATCGGAGACGATGCCAATTGCTCCAGTGGAAAATACATCTCCCAAAATTTCTACATCACTGGTGAGTCTGGTAATTAATTTGCCAACTGGTGTACGGTCAAAAAAGCGGACTGCCAAAGATGTGACATGCTTAAACAAGTCCTGTCGAATGGCGGCTGTGATATTTTGTCCTAATTTCTGGAGTAGATAGCCTTGAATACTGGTGAAAAATAATCGGGTGACAATGGCAACCAATATAAAGCCTTCCAGAATATTGATGCCTTGCCATAACGGCAGATTCCTGAGAAACTCATAAGTACTTGGCTCATTGCGAATCAGAGAAATAGCTTGCCCAATCAACAATGGTTGTATGGCACTTGCTAAGGCGATCGGCACAAGCAAGATTATTGCCAAAGTCAGCAATCTAAGATGACGGCGGGCATAGGGAACTAAACGTAAAAATAATCGCCAGTCATTGCTATGCGATCGCTCTCTTCTGTAAGATTTTTTTCGGGGTTGGTAGATGCTCATAATGGGAGCATGAAATTAATTGGATTTTGCACTGGGAAAACACGCTTATTTAATGTAGCACCCACACCTGCGGTTTAATGATATGTCAGAGATAGAAACTCCCAGGCTGCGGTTAAGACACTTCGTCACAGATGACTTTGATGATCTGTTCCGTATATACAGTGATACAGAAGTCATGAAATACCTCTCCCCAAGAAATAAGGAGCAAACACAAGCCAGCTTACACAAACATATCCAGCATTGGCAACAACATAATTTTGGTATGTGGGCAGTAGTTTACAAAGATAACGGTAAACTGATTGGGCGTTGCGGGCTAGGTTTTTTGGACAATACCTCAGAAGTTGAACTGGGTTACGTGTTGGATAAATCTTACTGGAATATGGGAATTTGCACGGAAGCCGCCACCGCAACAATAAAATATGGGTTTGCAGAAGCTAGATTAAATCGTATAGTAGCGATTGCTCATCCAGACAACATCGCCTCAGTGCGTGTCATTCAAAAAGTTGGCATGAAATACGAAAAAAACGCCCGTTTCTACAATGTAGATGTGGTTTACTATGCACTCAACCAAGAAGCGTGGCAATTGAGACAATTTAGCTAAACATTTAATTGCGATCACTACTCAACAGCACAAAATCAAAAATGCTTGCGATCACCTCCACAATTTACCATAGCGATCGCTTGATACTCTCAGTCATTAGAACACAACCCCGACTCAACAAGCGGGGTTGTAATGTTAAGTTATGCAGTAAAAATTTGTCGAATTAAAATACTCATCACTTCATCAGAGTCTTCTGCGGGTAATAATGGACTCCAATCTCCGACATTTGCATAACCAATCGCCTGCAAGTAATGTATTGTGCTGGTGACTGCTTTGGGCGAACCAATCAACAAATGTTTAATTCGTTCTCTTTTAGAAAATGACTGGGGTGGAACAGGTTGTTGATTGTCGGGATTTTCTCTCTCTTGTGCCATGATAGTAATCGACTCCTATTTAGGTGTTGAAAGAAAGGCGATTGCGGACTCTTCCCGGAGGGCGATCGCCTTTCTCATATCTTTATATTACAGTATAATTTTATACTTGTCAATTGCTAAAACAAAAATATTGACAACAAAATTGTCCTTCTAATTAAGACAATTAGAGGATTTTGTCAGATTTGTACTGTGTATAATATTTTGTTGTGTACAGTACCTAAAATAAAGATGAGCGATCGCATTTGGGGAAATCAAGCGATCGCAAAATCAGTATAGTGTCTAACATCCTGTGGATAAAAAGCTAAAACAATTTTATCTTTGGGAATTCCTGCGGCTACGAGTTCATTGGCAATGCCATATTCAGTACCGTCACGCTGAATCCAAATTTTTCCATCAATAATTTCAATATGGATAATACAACCATGAACTCTTTCTTCTCCCTCCCATCCCAAAGTCATGACTATGTAATTAGTAGCTGTGCGATCAATGATCAGCTTTATTTCTAATTGACGGTTAGCATAAGGTACTTTTATATATTCATTCAGAATCTTGTCAATGATTTTTTGATATTTTTCTAAGGTATCCATTGCACAATTACCTCTTGCTTTGTGTCAAATACAACTAAACGTAGACGGTTCTTTTTTAATAAAATTTTGCCGAATTAAATTAATTTGAATGATCTTGTATAGCTTGATGAATTTCTTCGATAATTGGATCTTGCCCATAAGTTTTATCTTTCTATAAAAACACATAACCTGTGATGAAATTCTACACTTTTCTGGAATTTAGGGTGTTGGTGTTGATTTTGCTTATGATCTGGCCAGTAGGATGTGTTAGCGTCAGCGTAACGCATCACCAGATATCTCCTACAATTTTTTCAGAAATCAAATCGGATTCCCATATTAAATCCACTTCCTGTTCACTGATAACTGATTATGAATGAACAGCGCCAGCAAGCATATCTTAATCTAATTCAAACCCTGCTAAATTGCCCTAGTGGAGAAGAACCGGGGATATTAACAGCAAATAAAGAATTGCTGGATGCAGGTTTTGTGCAGGTGGTAGCAGCAGTAGCAGAGCATTTTGCACAGCAGGGAGAGGAGAACACCGCTAATTGGTTGAGGAATTTAACTGCATATCTCACCTCAGAAACTCCTGCCATCACTGAAGCAGATATAGAAACTTACGAGGAATTTATCTTAGAAGTATTGCAAGCAACAGCAGAAAGTAACGGCGATCCTCAAGTAATTCACCCCTTGCTGGATGCTAACACCGATAAACTCAACCTTATTTTTGCAGAATTATTGCGGCGTTGGGCAACCAATACCCTAGCAGAAGCAGAACCAGATACAGCAGTAAACATCGCCTTATTAATTAATAAATTGAGTAATCGGATTAGTGATTTTCCATTGGGTAGCAAAGCCAACAACATAGAAATTGCCATCACTGGTTATGAAACCACCCTCAATTTATATACCCGTAGAGCTTTTCCCGAACAATGGGCAGCTACGCAAAATAATCTTGGGATTGCTTACTCATACAGAATATTAGGAGAACGAGCTAAGAATATTGAAAAAGCAATCGCTGCTTATACTATGGCTTTAGAGGTTAGAACCCGCAAAACTTTTCCTGAAAAATGGGCAGCTACGCAAAGTAATTTGGGAGTTGCTTACTCATACAGAATATTAGGGGATAGAGCAGATAATATCGAATTAGCAATTGCAGCTTATACTGCGGCTCTAGAAATATATACCCGTAGAGCCTTTCCTGAAAAATGGGCAGGTACACAAAGTAATTTGGGGAGTGCTTACTCATATAGAATACTGGGAGAAAATTCTGAGAATTTAGAGTTAGCAATTGCGGCTCATAGTGCTGCCTTGGAAGTATATACTCGTAGTGCTTTTCCTGTAGATTGGGCAGGTACGCAAAATAATTTGGGAGAAGCTTACCGTAACAGAATATTGGGAAAAGAGACAGAAAACCTCGAAAAAGCAATTGCAGCTTATACTGCGGCTTTAGAAGTATATACTCATAGCACCTTTCCCGAACAATGGGCAACTACGCAAAATAATCTGGGGGCTGCTTACAGTCAAAGAGTATCAGAAGAGCAGGCAGAAAATATCGAAAAAGCAATCGCAGCTTATAGAGCAGCTCTGGAAGTATATACCCGCACAGCCTTTCCTGATGAATGGGCAACTATGCAAAATAATTTGGGAGTTGCTTACCGTAACAGAATATTAGGAAATAGAGCCGAGAATATTAAAAATGTGGTTTCTGCTTATACTGCTGCACTCCAAGTACATACCCGCATCACCTTTCCTCAATACCATGCAGAAACTTTGTTAAATCTTGGCAGGTTATACCAAGAAGAAAAACAATTTGACTCAGCTTACAATACTTTTACCCAAGCAATAGAAACTATCGAAACCTTACGACAGGTTATTATTTCAGGCGGAGAAGCCAAGCGTAAACAAGCTGAGGAATGGAATACACTTTATCGGCGAATGATGGAAGTTTGTCTAGCCTTGAAGAAAGACACAGCAGCTATTGAATATGTCGAGCGTAGCAAAACTCGTAATTTAGTAGAACTTATCCTCGAACGTGACAGCAAAACTATCTTTCCTCCAGAAGTTTTCACTCAACTAGAACAACTCCGAGACGAAATCGCCAGTAAACAATATCAACTCCAAAACGGCAAAGCTGAAAACCCAACTGCTTTAGCTCAACATCTCCAAAAATTGCGACAGCAACGCAACAACTTACAAGATAAATATCTGCCTGTTGGTTCTAGTTTCAAGTTTGATCAATTCCAAGAAACCTTAGATGCAAATACAGCAATTATAGAATGGTACATTGCCTCAGATAAAATTCTCGCTTTTATTATCAAACCTCACGGACAAAAATTAACAGTTTGGCAATCTCAACCAGAAGATTTAGCTGCTTTCATCAATTGGGTAAATGAATATCTAGGCGACTACTACAGACAAAAAGACAAATGGCGGAATCAGTTAGAAGAACGATTGCAAGAATTAGCTAATATTCTAAACATTGAGGAAATATTAAACCTAGCCCAAATACCCAAAAACTACAAATTAATCTTGATTCCTCATCGCTCCTTACACCTACTACCGCTTCATGCTTTACCTGTAGGTGAATCATGTTTAATCGACTTATTCCCCAACGGCGTGAGTTATGCACCCAGTTGTCAACTACTGCAACAAGTACAACAGCGTAAACGCCCAGATTTTCAATCCCTGTTTGCGATTCAAAACCCAACAGGCGATTTAAACTATACAGATTTAGAAGTACAAGTTATTCAAAGCTACTTTAATACTGCCAACGTCCTGAAAAGAACAGATGCTACACTTACCACAATTAATAATTCTGACTTAAATACTTACCACTGCGCCCATTTTAGCTGTCACGGGTTTTTTAACTTAACAAATGCTGGTAAATCAGCATTAATTTTGGCAAATTCACCCGTCACAGATACACCAACAAAACCTGATTCCGAACGTTATCTAAATGTAAGAGCAGGGGAAACTCACGATTTAGAAAAATGTCTTACCCTAGATAAAATCTTCGCTCTCAAATTAGAAAAATGTCGCCTCGTCACCCTTTCCGCTTGCGAAACTGGATTGATTGATTTTGATAATTCCAGCGATGAATATATTGGTTTACCTAGTGGTTTTCTGTTAGCAGGTAGTCAAGCTGTAGTCAGTAGCTTGTGGAAAGTTGACGATTTATCTACAGCATTTTTGATGATGAAATTTTATGAAAATCTGCAAACCCTAAATAGTGTCTCCCTTGCACTCAATCAAGCACAGCAATGGTTGAGAAATTTAACAACAGAGGAATTTGAAGCACTATTGGTTAAATACGATTCACAAATTGAAGAAATTTTTGCTCAACTCCCAGAAGAAAAGCGTTTAGTTGCAAGAGCAATATTAAGAAGAATGTGCAGGCGTAAACCCCATCCTTTTGCAGCACCATTTTACTGGGCAGGATTTACAGCTACAGGGCTTTAACAGTGAACAGTAAACTGTTAGGGACTTGTGTAAACCGAGTTTCGACTTTGCTCAACTCTCGACCCTTGAGGGTTGAGCGAAGCGATGCACTGAGCTTGTCGAAGTGTCGAAACCCGTCTGGTTGCAACCTTATTAACCCCCAGATCCCTTAACAGAATCAACTGATAACTGAATTTAAGGTTCAGGTTTGACAGTTTCACAAAACTGCTTTTTCCCAATTTTGGCAACATAAATAACTACGGGAGTTGCCAAGGCTATAGGAATATTACCACTTGCTGCAAGGGTGGCGATCGCCGCAGTCAAGACTCCCGTCATTAATTCGTCAAATTCTTCTTGACAAATGATATTGCTGAGTTTTTCGGCTAATTTTTCTAAAAAATTAAAATCCCCTCTCAAGCTAACTTCTGCATCCGTTGTCTCAACAGCAATTAACTGTGTAGCCGCTTCCAAATTTCCCTTACAATCTTCTATTGCATCCAAAGCGGCTAAAGCCTCTGGACTATCTACCAACTGGCTGCGAAACTGAGCAATTTCCTCTGGTGTAAGGGTAATCATTTAATAGTTTGAACAATAAATAAAGACACGAAATACTCAGCAATTATACATTGAATGCCTAATCTGAAGATACCGAGTCAAAAACCTCCTGCGCTGTTAATTTCAACTCCGGGAAAGTCGGCGATATAATACGGTTTGTTCCTCTAAACGGAGTCATCTGATATTCTCCGTCAATTAACTCGCACACAAAAATGGTAGGTTGTTTGGGATTACCAATAAATTTGCGCCCGCCCAGTGCAGCATAATCAACAATCCAATATTCTGGGATACCCATACCTTCATAGTCACGAAGTTTATCGTAGTAATCATCCTGCCAATTGGTTGAAACTACTTCAACTATTAGTTTTACCGAAGTCGCGTTTTGAATAACAGATTCTTTTTTCCAGCGTGTCTCAGTATCGATAGTTTCTTGATTTAACACAATAATGTCCGGTTCATATCCAGACTTGTCGCGGTGCGGCTTGATAATAGATTCTTTAGGAATAGTCCAAATGCTACGCTTACCCATCTCTCTAATTGTGATGAGTAATTCTTCAATCAAAAAACCAGCTAAATCAGAATGTTCGCCTGTAGGTTTAGGCATTTCGACAATCACCCCATCATGCAATTCGTAACGAACTTCTGATTTTTCGGGATACCATTCGATAAACTCATCAAAGGTGTATAACTTTGGTTCAGCTTGGGTTTGGGTCATCAGTTAACGCCTCCAAATAGTACTTGACCCTTAACTTGCCCAAAATCACACTGGGTTGAGCAAGCTTGATAGCTATTACAGCCAAACACTTGCTCAACCTCAGAGATTTTTAACGCATAGTCACGAATTCT
Organism: Nostoc sp. FACHB-190; assembly: GCF_014696905.1. NCBI lineage: Bacteria > Bacillati > Cyanobacteriota > Cyanophyceae > Nostocales > Nostocaceae > Nostoc > Nostoc sp. FACHB-190. The sequence goes on along the minus strand of NZ_JACJQW010000011.1, from coordinate 3,594 downwards.
TCAGCCGAAGTTGGATGAATACCGACAGTTGCATCAAAATCAGCTTTGGTAGCACCCATCTTAACAGCGATCGCTACTCCTTGAATAATCTCAGCCGCACTATTCCCCACCATGTGCGCCCCTACGACCTTATCAGTATTCTGATCAACGATCAGCTTCATCAAGGTTTTTTCATCTTTACCTGTCAGAGTGTAATACATTGGGCGAAAGCGCGATCGGTAAATTTTCACCGCATCCCCGTATTTTTCTCTCGCTTCCGCTTCCGTTAAACCAACAGTTGCAGCTTCCGGTGTCGTGAAAATAGCTGTCGGCACATTAGCATAACTCATAATTCGAGATTTACCACCAAACACCGTATCTGCCAACGCTCGACCTTCATTAATCGCAACAGGAGTCAAATTAATTTTATTTGTACAATCTCCCACTGCATAGATATTTTCTTCATGGGTGCGACTGTACTCATCTACCAAAATTGCCCCATCTCGATGCTGAACTGTGGTATTTTCTAAACCAAGATGTTGGGTATTGGGTTTACGACCAACAGCCGCTAAACTCACAGCATCAGCAACTACTGTTTCCTCACTATCTCCACTACCTTTGACTGTAACCTTTACACCTTCTGCACTTTTATCAATAGCAATTAGTTCAATATTATTCAGAATCCGAATACCGTGGTTAATCATCGACTGCTGAATTTCACTGCGGATATCTTCATCAAAACCACGCAAAATCTTATCTCCACGAATCACCTGTGTAACTTCACTACCTAATCCCTTTAAAATACAGGCAAATTCGCAACCAATATAACCTCCACCTAAAATTACGATGCGCTTGGGTTGTTCTTTGAGGTGAAAAATATCATCAGAAGTAATCGCATGTTCAATTCCCAAAATATTTGGTCTGACAGGCTTTCCACCAACAGCAATTAGTACTTTATCTGCGGTGACTTGGCGTTCCCCAACAATAATAGTGTGAGGGTCAACAAATTTACCATATCCTTGCAACACCTCAACTTTGGAATTATCCAACATTCTTTGGTAAATTCCATTCAGGCGGGTTACTTCATTGTTCACCACCGTAATCATCTTTTCCCAATCTAAATTACTCTCAACAGGACTCCAACCATACCCTTGAGATTCTGCAAATACATCAGGAAAATGAGAAGCATAAACCATCAATTTTTTAGGAACACAGCCACGATTAACGCAGGTTCCACCCAGTCTATCAAACTCGGCAATTCCCACTTTAGCGCCATATTCTGCCGCCCTTCTAGCAGTGGCAATTCCTCCAGAACCTGCACCAATTACGAATAAATCAAAATCGTAACTCATGTCTCCCCCATGAATAATTACTAATGCGTAATGCGTAACTCGCAATTAAATTAACGATTACGAATTACGCATTATCAACTACAAATTATTGTATTTAAGCAGTTACAGGTGTCTTTGCTTCCTTGAGGTAAGCCAGCATTGTATCTGCGTCTGAAACTTCAAAAGGATCGGTAGGACAGTTATCTAAAAACCCTGGTTCAATGAAAATCTTTTCAATTTTGCCATCATCAACCACCATTGAGTAACGCCAAGAGCGCATCCCAAAGCCCAGGTTAGACTTATCCACTAACATACCCATTTTGCGAGTAAACTCGCCATTACCATCAGGAAGTAAAAATACTTTATTTGCGCCTTGTTGTTTACCCCATTGGAACATGACAAAGGCATCATTTACAGAAATACAAATTATTTCATCAACGCCTAAAGCTTTGAATTCATCATATAGTTCTTCATAGCGTGGCAAATGGGAAGTAGAACAAGTAGGAGTAAAAGCTCCTGGTAAAGAGAAGACTACAACACGCTTGCCACCAAAAATATCTTGAGTAGTGCGGTCTTGCCAACGGTAAGGATTAGGCCCAGGTACAGACTCGTCACGCACACGGGTTTTAAATAAAACGTCAGGAACTCTGTCGATAACAGCCATATTTACCTCTTCAGCAGTTTATGTATGGGCGGTTAATTAAATTCTGCCATGTAAGTCAGAATAATTCTGATTTAAGAAATATGCAATAGTCATAAATACTTAAAAATCATAAATTTCCAAGCACACTTTCCAGTGAGTCAATACAGATGCTTGAAACTTAAGTCAAGACAATAAAAACCAAAACAAGCCGTCCAGAGGTTTTCACCCCAATGAGGTAAATTCATCTAGTCCCTAGCCTCTATCAACTTGTACTGGAATCAACCGAAAAACGCTGTCATAAAAGTACTTATGCCAGTATCACACCTCAACTATTACTGGTAATACTCGCAAAAGTCCTGTTATCCAACTATCTTCATACTCAAATCCAACCACTTTGACTGAGTAATCGGCGCACTACTAGAGATGTAATCAACACCCGTCGCCGCTAAATCAGCAATACTCTCTAAAGTGACATTTCCCGAAGCTTCAATTTTTACAAGACTATTGTGTTGACGAATCAGAGACACAGCTTCACGCACCATATCCAGACCCATATTGTCCAACATAATAATGTCGGCTTTATACTCTAATGCTTCTTTTACCTGCTCTATCGTTTCAGTTTCCACTTCAATCGTCAACGGATAAGGTATTTGAGAACGAATCCGGGTAATTGCTTCTTTAATCCCACCAGCCGCAGCAATATGGTTGTCCTTAATCATCACAGCATCATCCAACCCCATACGGTGATTGATCGCACCTCCCACAGCAGTTGCATACTTTTCTAAGATTCTTAACCCTGGTGTGGTTTTGCGTGTATCTACAAACTGAACTGGGAAATCTGCAATTTCCTCTACATATTTATAAGTTAACGTAGCAATCCCACTCAAACGCATCGCCAAGTTTAGTGCGACCCGTTCCCCCATCAGTAGTGCATCTAATGACCCATGAATTTCAGCTATTACTTGTCCAGGTTCACAAAATTCACCGTCAGCCACAATAGTCGTAAAGCTAGTTTCTTCATTTAAAAGCTGAAAGACCCTTGCTGCTACTGGTAGTCCCGCAATGATTCCTGGTGCTTTCGCCAGCCATTTTGCTGTTTTTAAGGTCGAATTTGAACTGAGGAGGGGATTGGTGGTGCGATCGCCCCGACCAATATCTTCCAACAACCAGCCACGCAATAGCGGATCTAACACTAGCCAAGGCGGTAAAACACCAACTTTATTCACGACCGTACTATTTCTCGAATCACTTTCAGAAATACTATACCCTAAAACCTATATCTCATAAGCTTTTTAGCAATATCACAAAAAAATTCCGAAAAACTTTTAGAGAAGAGGTTGACAGTGAGGGGAAGGTTAGTTATATTGGATAAGTGCCTGAGAGAGGGGGCGCTGCAAAGCGAAGCTCGCTCGAAGGGAACCGAACCATGAAAAGATTATAGTTTGAAAGCAATAATAACACAAGTAGCCTGCGTCAAGTAAATAAAATAACCGGGCTAAGGTTAAAAAAGAGTAGCCAAGAAAGGAATCAAAACGGAGAGTTTGATCCTGGCTCAGGATGAACGCTGGCGGTATGCTTAACACATGCAAGTCGAACGGAATCTTTAGGGATTTAGTGGCGGACGGGTGAGTAACGCGTGAG
>NZ_JACJQW010000109.1:0-1989 GCF_014696905.1 Nostoc sp. FACHB-190 | reverse complement strand
AGTTAATTGTCGCTCCTTTTCCTGATCTTCAACGAGGGTCTGACCAGTTTTTTTTCAACAATTCTCTCAAAGCCTCTTGACAAAAGACTTACAGCTTTAACTTGTCACCAATGGGCAGGGGTAAGTAATATATTGGGTGGTGGTTTTATCGCGATCGTCGCAGGTAACGCTGACATCTGGGTAGGTGTAGTTATTTGTGCCGACAATATTAATTCGTAGGTCTGAAGTTGCAGTTTCGCAGCCACTCCCTTCTAAATGATTGGTAAACAATGTGATCAATCTGGCAGCAAGTAAGCTATGGTTTTTGCTACCACCAGTCATGGCATAGATACCCATAGGATAAACTTGACCGTTGATCAGTTCGTGTTTTTCTAGTTGCTGTTCTTCCCAAGCAAAGTATTCTTCGGGGGTTAAGTTTTTGGGTTTGTCTTTAGCTGCGATCATTTTTGGGTAATTGGTAATACTTTGATTTTATTCGCTATCCCCTAACTAACTTTTCGTTGGCAAAGAAAGAACCTGTACTTCGCTGATTTTGGACAACTGCTTATCATTGGTAATCAAAACTGCTGCACACTCCCAAGCACTCGCGAGAATAACAGCATCAGGCATCTTTAAGCTATATTTTCGCCTTATATTGAATTGTTTTGTCGGCAATAGTAGTCTCTAGAGATACTTCGATAAGAGTTTTTAGGGTTGAACGAATTAAATTATCTTCCTGCGAAGATAAACCCTTAAAAGATAAAATTTCAATACTTGTGATGACAGAATAACCTATGTTACCATTGGGTATGGGTTGGGTTAATTCTTGATTGAACAATGAGATCAAAATATTAGTATCAATGAGATAATCCAGTTTCATCCCACTCACTCCGAATTTGCTCTTGCCAAGCTAAAGCATTAACCCCTTGAAAAGCTGTAATTTTTCCTGAGAGTTGGTTAATGGGATGCTCTGAAGTATGATCAGGATTAGATTGATCATCAACTGGTTGACTATGGAGTTTTTGACTCAGATATTGCAAAATCTCCTGTTGTTCTGTCCAAGATAATTGTTCAAGTAAACTAAATACTTGTTCCTTGGTAATTTGCAAGTTCAGCATTGCTTAAATCTCCATATTTTCTATTAGATAATCGGTAATATTTTTATTTTATTTGCTGTTACCTTTTTCAAACAAACAGTTTTTGGAGTAAGCCTCTTTTGAACTTTTCAGTTTGCTCGATTTGGCGGAAGAGGGTTTCGATTTTTTTATCAATTGCGGTTAGGAAGTTGGCTATTTTTTCTTGTTCTTCTTTAGAAGGAGCAAACAATTTAAAGCGTAATAACTTGTTTACAGAAAGACCGGGCTGGGCTGATGACTCTGACAGTTTATTAAGATTGTAGTAATCAAGTCTCTGAGCAAGCCATTCGGTATTAGCCGTGTCATTTGCTCGACAAGCAATTGCATGTTCTGAAATATAAGCTTTTCCATAGGTGCGATGAATATTTCCACATAATGCGCCTTGTCTACCGATCAAAAAATAAAAGCCGTCATGAGTAAATTTTTCTGTGTATCCTCTTAAGCCATTCCCCCCAAATACTGGATAAGTACCATATTCAGTTATTTCATCAGAAGTAATCCCGTAACCGCTTTTGAATTCTGAAAATAATTCTTCCAATCTTTTCCTTTTCCAATCAGGGAACGGAGAACCGATCGCACTCTTAAACCGAATTTTTTGAGCGAATATTTTCTGCATAACGCCGCGTTTGTAGGTTTGCAGCAGTTCCCGTTTGCGGCGGAGTTGGTTTAGGCGCGTATCCACTGCCCCCAAAAAAATAGCAATCTTTTCTTGTTCGGCGATTTTGGGAAAATGCAAATAAAACTTACGCTGTGTCGTTATACAATACCGTTGCCAAAATAAGAGCATGAAGAGGTAGGGCGTTTCGTAGTAGAGTTATTGTCTCTCACAACGACAACTCAGAAACTACTAGCCGCCCATGCCCGACATCTTATC
>NZ_JACJQW010000108.1:0-2003 GCF_014696905.1 Nostoc sp. FACHB-190 | reverse complement strand
TCAAAATTCAAAATTAAAGAGATTAATGGGGGTTTGTACTTAAAATTAATAAAATTCAAAATCTTCCTGATTCTTCATTTTGAATTTTGAATTTTGCATTTTGAATTCAAAAAATGGATATTATCTCGAACTGGAGAAGCAATGATGAATTTGAAACCAGTTTTTGACCCAAAAACACTGAGTCATTCCAAGGTTTATCTGATTGATTGTACTCAATATAGATATGTGCGAACAGAGGGCAGTGGTAAGCATATCAAGTATGTATTCGCTCCACTACCAAATCAACGGAAGTCATCTGAGATTTCTTTGAATTCTACAAAGTTGGGGATTAGATGTCAGGAGGTTGTGGGGATGAATTATGAACAGCAGAAGGAACAAATTGTAGTGCAGATAGGATTGCTGTAATATGTCTATTCACAAACCACCTGTTGTTAAACATCCTGTGAGTTTTCAAAAAGGTAGTTCTAAAAAAATAGTCTACCGAGTTATCCGAAATATTCAACAAATCAAAAATAACCAACCAGTAGGTACAGCCAGAATCAATAAACAAACCTACATGGTCAAGAAATCCGGTATTGGTTGGGTTGTTGTTTAGTTGTGAGATAAAACGCTTCGCTGATGATTGAGAGAAAACTGTTAGTAATAGTTACTGAACAATGGTACAAGCAATTGCACATACCGAAACATTCTTGCACGATGCTGTAATTCAAAGACTCGATTTTAGTAAGCTAAATAAAACTCGTATTCGCTTGACAATCAAACTCAAAAAGACTACTAAATCAAATGCTCCTAAGTGGACTGATGTTTTGACAGCCCAAGGCGAAGAAGAGTCAGATTTGTTGAAGGTAAAATCTTCGGAAGTTGGGTTGAAGGGCATCAAGGTATTCAAAGCTCTGGATGAAGCCGCAAGTCAATTACGGTCGGAAATTGCCAGTGTACAGGAGTGGATGACCAGTGATAATGGCGATTGGATTTGCCCGATTGATTTAGCTCCCTTAGTGTGGAGCCAGTTATTAAACATTCGGGATGTGATTGCTCCAACATTACGTGCTGGACTTAAAAACGAGTATGAGCAAGGGCTAACGGATTATCAAGAGCGAATCAATAGTTTCATTTCGCTGCAAACTTGGGAATTATCCTGTGAGCGTCAGGAGGAAGTCAAAGCTAATTTGCTGAAAGCTTTCCCGGATTTGAGCGAGTTGGAAGACTATTTGCAAGTCGTCATCGGTCGCCCCGTGATCATCCCAGCATTGTCGGAACAGTTGAACCAACAACAAGCCGAATGCCTCAATCAAATCACCCAGTTCATTCAACAGTATGACCAAAATTTAGAGCAAAGGTTAAAAGAGGCAGCGATCGCCGGAGGTGAACAACTTGCCGCGCAGTTGTTGGAAGAGTTAGCTGATTGGGAACCCGGACGAAAGCCAGTACGCTTCAAGCAAAAAATGCAGAAACATCTCCAGAAGGTACAGGTTTTGCTGGCGAATGCTAGTCCCGAAGCTGGCGGTAGTCTCCAGTCGATGATGGAGCATTTGAATTCGATTGTGGATGATCCGGCAATTGTTGATAAGAATCTGGGTGGTGAAGGGCGCACTCAACTTCAGCAGAAGATGGACGACATTAGAACCAAACTTCTAGATGAGCAGCGCAATCTGCAACAGCTTGCGAGTTCTGACGTTGGTCTGACGGTGGCAACTGTGAGCGCGTTTAAGTTCCGATGAAAAAAAGCGATGTTCTGAATTACCGGGACATCGCATTAAAATAAGGCATAGAAATGTAATTTCTCCTCCTGCCTCAAGAACTTGCTACCATACGCTCGTCTGATTGGTGGATAATAGTTCTGTAGGGCAATCTTTAACCACTGCATGATAAGTTAAAAGGCAAAAGTCAAAAGGTAAATATGGCGTTATTCACAGCAGAAGGTTTAAGTTATCCCCAGGCTTTAAAATTGATTGAAATCCTCAAAAAAGAAGGGATAGAATCGAACATTACAAGCGGTGGAG
>NZ_JACJQW010000107.1:0-2596 GCF_014696905.1 Nostoc sp. FACHB-190 | reverse complement strand
TGCAGTTTCATTTGCAAATAATGTCGTTTTGAGCAGAACCTTATTTGCAAATAATGTGGTTTCAAAATCGCCTTGTTTGCAGTTTTAGCCCTGGATGTTTGCAGTTCGCTACATCTAGCCGTTCGCAAACTTCTTTGATAGCAATCATGTATGAAGTATTCATGCTGCATTACCTCTAGTTACTTGATGAAATTGGCTAGTAAATTTCGCCGGACTAAAATCTTCGGGATGCTTTTTGATATAGTTCTTGACTCGTTCAGCCGATTTGAGATTTTGCATTACCCGACCTATACGGGACAAGCACCAAGATTGATAGGGTGACAATGGGCAAGAACGGTCTGTACTGCCATCCGCTTTGACTGGGTAGGCTTGGCGATAGCTATCTATGCGGTAAAGAGCTATACCGTCCCAACTGACTAAAGTTGAACGAGCAACGTTAAGAATTCTTGCAAGTTCAGATTTTGTAACATAACTTTCACAAAACAAACCAGGGGAATCTAAATCAAGTCCCCGTGCAAAGTTTGACGCTTTCATAGAGCATCTATTGGTTAATGGTCAAATAATGATTGATAGTCAGCATTAGATACTGACAAACATAAGACAAGCATCTGATAGTTACTGAGATAGTGTTAGCTCCACACGCTAAAAGGGTTGATTTATATAGCTTTTCCTTACTCGGTGGACACAAATCAGTTAGCGATGCTTGCTGTTTTACTGTCTTATCTGTTATGTTAGTCCACAGGTGAGTCACCTGTCAATATTTTGATTCACCAGTGGAAAATAAGACTCAAAGGATGAATAATTAGGCATGGTGTTTTAATTTGACTATGCCTTCAAAAAAGCCACAATTGACCATTCGTATTGAGGAGGATGAGTATTCATATTTACAAGAATGGGCCCAAGAAGAATTTATGACTCCTCCTCAACTAGCAAAAATCCTTCTGAAAAAAGCTATTGCGTCAAAAAAGAAAGAAAAAGAAAGTAGTAAAAGGGAAACGGCATAAGGAAAGAGAATCAATCAGATGATGTAGAGCAACAAAAGAGGAGGTTTGATCCAGTTACAAAAAGAAAGATTCGTTAGTGGCAGTTGTGAACCAGATTGCAATATGTACCTAGTGTTACTTAATAGAATGCTGACTCCCAGACAACTTTTTAGTCCCAATCTAATAACTTGAAGAACTTTTATTTATGCTCTTTAATCACTTATTTCTAGTTTTAATCACTGAAATTTGAGCCAATAAATGCCAAAAAGTCTGCGAGGTGAGAACTCACAGACTTTGACTCAAATTGTTCATTTGAATTTACTACGCAAATTGTGGATTCGGTGCTTGCAACACCTACCACGCGTCCACCCCGCCAGGAAAGACAGAGTGTAAAACCCCCACAGGAGTTGAATCAAGTGGAGCCTTTCTTTGATTATAAGTGTCTATCACTTTATTTCCAACAGATTGAGATGAAAAAATAGGCATGAAAAGTTTAGGGCAACTACTTGATTCTTAACCATCTACCGCACCAGTTACGCCAACTGTTCCGTAGATAAAAGTTTAACAACAGTCTTTTCTGAGCGAGGGCAACGTCACCCAGCTTGGAGAAGGAAATTGAAAAATTTATCAAGTGTTCTACCATCTGCTCAAAACCTACTACCAGTCGAGAGCATTGAGGAGTTTACCAGCCGAATTGAGAAAGAGTTTATTGTCGGTTCTGCGATCGCCGTTTCCCTCTACAGAGAAAACATCCGCATCATCAGCGACTTAGAAATCAGTGCAGGCGGGGAGGTCGCCACCCCAATACACGATGCACTTAACTGGAAATACACCAGATTTGGACATCAAGCCAAACCCACACTTTACGCCGCACTACTGCTAAACGAAGATGGCAGCCCTTGGCAAGCCAAACTCAGTACCCCCAGGACTGACACGAAAAAAGGCAAACTGCAAAAATACGAAACCCCAACTGGCAACGGTTCACGCGCCTATCTCCCCACCATTAACCGAGAAACTCGACGCTTAATTGCCCTACGCTACAACGTCGAAGTGCCACCAGCAGGCGAAAGTTTTTGGAACTGGCTAGAACTTCACCCAGAAATCGAGATCATCATGACAGAAGGTGGTAAAAAATCCTTATGCCTGTTGTCAGAGGGATACGTTGCCATTGCCCTTTATGGTGTTAACGGTGGCTACCGCACCAAGGACTCACTAGGCAACCCGATCACTCCCTATCTCATCCCTGACATAGCGCGGTTTGCTGTTAAAGACAGACACATTACCCTAGCCTTTGACCAGGACACAAACACAGCCACCCAGAAACGGGTGAACGCTGCCATATATCGCTTTAGCCGATTACTGATGGCAGCAGGCAGCAAGATTGATATCGCCATTTGGAACGGTCAACAAGGATTGTGTAAAGGTGTTGATGACCTAATAGTTAACGCTGGAATTACGGCTTGGTCAACCTCCTTAAATCAAGCCCTACCACTTACACATTGGCAACTGTGGCAACGCTTAGAACATCGTTTAACTTACGAACCCTCATTACAACTGACCACAGTTGACTTATCCACCTTGTCAATCAAAGATTTACCCCAGTCAGGAATTAT
>NZ_JACJQW010000106.1:0-2984 GCF_014696905.1 Nostoc sp. FACHB-190 | reverse complement strand
CAGCAGCATTACTTATGGTGGGATGAGTGGTGGGGCGGTATTAGATTCCCAAGGAAGAGTAATTGGAATTCATGGACGTGCGGAAGGAGAAGAAGCCTTTGATGAACAAACCGGAGATAGGGGTAGTAGTGGAGGAAATGTTCAAATAGGCTATAGTTTAGGCATTCCCACCAGTACATTTTTAGGGTTAGCAAGCAGATTTGGTGTGCAAGCACAAAAGGTAGAAACTAATACTGCACCGCCACTACAAGAAACACAAATCAAGTCTATTCAAGCAGCGATATTATCAACAGATATTTCTAAAGGTAATGCCACAGCTAGTCAATGGATAGAAAGAGGAAATCAACTCTGGCGGTTAAATCGTTATGAAGAAGCAGTCAAAGCATTTGATGAAGCCATCAAGCTGAAACCTTCATTTGTTTATTTAGCTTATTATGGTAAGGGTTTAACATTATTTTGGCAGAAAAAATATTCAGAATCTATAGCTGCATTTGAGCCAGCAACAAAGCTTAAGCCAGATTTGACTGATACTTGGCAGAAACTAAGTGTAGCATATACTCTATCTAACAAGCCAGACAAGGCACTATTAGCAATAGAAAAAGCAATTCAACTCCAGCCAAATAACTCAAATCTGTACAATGAAAAATGGGCATTATTAAAAAAATTTAAAAGATATACAGAAGCAGAAACAGCAATAAATCAAGCAATTAAACTTAATCCCAGTGCTGCATTTTACAAAAATCGGGGTAATCTTTACTCTGAGCAGAAAAAATGGGATTTAGCCCTAGCTGATTACAACAAAGCTATTCAGATTAATCCTGATTTTGCTGATGTTTACAATAATCGTGGTAATCTTTACAAAAGACAGAATAAATGGAAATTAGCTCTAGCTGATTACAACAAAGCTATTCATATTAATCCTAATTTTGCTCTTACTTACTATAATCGTGGTCTTCTTTACGATGAGCAGCAAAAATGGCAATTAGCTCTGGCTGATTTCACCCAATTTTTGAAGATTAACCCTGATGATGCTATTGTTTATGTCAATCGCGGTAATGTTCACTATCAGCAAAAACAATGGGAATTAGCTCTGGCTAATTACAACCAAGCTATTAAACTTAACCCTAATTTTGCTGTCGCTTACTACAACCGTGGCAATGTTTATAAAGAGCAGCAAAAAAGGGAATTAGCTCTGGCTGATTTCACACAAGCTATTAAGCTTGATCCTCAATATGCTGATGCTTACAACAATCGTGGTAATCTTTACTCTCAGCAGAAAAAATGGGAATTAGCTCTGGCTGATTTCAACCAAGCTATCAAGATTAATCCTAATAATACTGCTGTTTACTACAATCGGGCGCTTCTTTACCAAAAGCAGCAGCAATGGGAATTAGCTCTAGCTGATCTCACCCAAGCAATTAAGATTAGTCCCGATAATGCTAATTTTTACTACAGTCGGGCGCTTCTTTACTCTCGGCAGGAAAAATTAGAATTAGCTCTAACTGATTACAACCAAGCGATTAAGATTAATCCTGATTTTGCTGATGCTTATGTATATAGAGGATTCGTTTATTCTGTTCAAGGTGATAAACAAAAAGCCATTCAAGATTTAAAGCAAGCTATTAAACTTTTTCAAGATCAAGACAACACTACTGCTAGTACTTATGAATTGGCTATGAATCTCTTAAAGAAATTACAAAAATAATCTCATAAATAAAGAGCGATCGCACTCTATCCACACTATAGCCACAGGAGTAGACATCACCCATAACAAATATAAAGTTTTGTAACCAGTTGACCTTTCTGCGTAAAAACCACAGACTGTTGACGAAACCTCAGTAGAAGCAACTATATCATTCGACTATGACACAGCCAACTTTAGCTCTCCGAGTTTCCCATCTCCAGCAGTGGATTCCATTCCTGACATCGACTCCTTAGTCGAATTTTGACAAACTTACCTTTCTACGGACTTAGAAATTGCAAAGAGCAGAAGTATGAAAAAACAAGCATTATTCATTGGGTTAGGGCTAACAGTAGTCACATCATTAAGCAGTTTAGTGGTGAACATATCTCCTAGTATCAGCCAATCAAATTATGCGAAATCTCAAACAGGTAAAGTGACATTCTTTTGTCAGCCGATGTTTGATGCAGCCAGTGGTAAGAGAATTCCCGCCACAGTAGTTTGGATTCCTGAAAGGAAAGGTCATGTACGTTTCATTGGTTGGAAATCAGAATACTTTAATAAAAGTGGCTGGACACCAGAAAAACGCTGTCAAGAAGTTACAAAAAACTTTCAGAAACTTTATGATCAAGGTCGTTTAAATTACCTATCTCACGGAAAGCGCAACGGCAATTCTGTTATTTGCGCTGCTAAGTCAGGAGAAACTTGCAACGCCACCAATCAGCTATTTACTGTTAAAACCGGCAGTGATCCGAGGGAAATAATACAAAGACTAATGGACATTGCAGAGGGTAAAAGTAACGATACAATTTTCCAAAGTTCAGGTAATCAATTGTATATTTCCGTGAAAAACTTTTTCAATAACTCTCCTTTGTTGAAAGAGTAACAGTTAACTATTAGGTGAGTTTGCTAAAGCCATAACCCACCCAAATTAAGGGACTTCCAACTTAAAAAATATTCCATCTGTAGGGTGCGTCAGTGTGAGAAATCTTCGCCATATATAGATATTATCTGTACTGACGCACCCTACAAACAGTCAATTTGGGATAATTTAATTTCTGGAAGTCTCTAATATTTTATCAACCTGAAATAATCAGAAAGTTTTGAACATTAATATGAATAGAAATTCAGCCATCATTACATTCTTAACGTTTTTCCTATTTTCTAGCTTGAGTTTTATAAGTTTATATCCATTAATAACAAAAGCAGCAATAGAAACGGCATCATGTCAAATCAAAGCAGAAAACGGAGAAACAGGAGAATATTCAGAACAACAACTAAAAACCCTAGCAAGTCAGATTAC
>NZ_JACJQW010000105.1:0-3227 GCF_014696905.1 Nostoc sp. FACHB-190 | reverse complement strand
AAAGAAGGAAGAACAGCACCTAACGCGAGGAAGAAGTGGTTAGACTGCTGGGGTGATTCCTAGCCAGAACCTTGAAAACTGCATAGAAACGCGAAAAAAGCAGGCAGTCAAAAAGTCAAAAGTGGAAAGTCAAAAAGCAAAAAAAGCTGGAGACAAGAAGCAAAAGACAGATGATTGCATGAAGAAAGCCGAATGTATTAATTGTGGTCAAGCGAAAAAGGGCTCATGGTGGATACCTAGGCACACAGAGGCGAAGAAGGACGTGGTTACCGACGAAATACTCCGGGGAGTTGGAAGCAAACATTGAGCCGGAGGTGTCCGAATGGGGCAACCCTGAATACTGGCTGTTGAATATATAGACAGTCAAGAGCGAACCCAGCGAACTGAAACATCTTAGTAGCTGGAGGAAAAGAAATCAAAAGAGATTCCCTAAGTAGTGGTGAGCGAAAGGGGAAGAGCCTAAACCAAAGGATTTATCTTTTGGGGTAGTGGGACAGCAAAATCGAATCTAGAGGCTAGACGAAGCAGCTAAATACTGCACCAAAGAAAGTGAAAGTCTTGTAGTCGAAAGTCAAAGGATAGAAGCTGAATCCCGAGTAGCATGGGGCACGAGGAATCCCATGTGAATCAGCGAGGACCATCTCGTAAGGCTAAATACTACTGTGTGACCGATAGAGAACAAGTACCGCGAGGGAAAGGTGAAAAGAACCCCGGAAGGGGAGTGAAAAAGAACATGAAACCGTGAGCTTACAAGCAGTGGGAGTCCGATTAAACGGATGACCGCGTGCCTGTTGAAGAATGAGCCGGCGACTTATAGGCACTGGTAGGTTAAAGCGAGAATGCTGGAGCCAAAGGGAAACCGAGTCTGAAAAGGGCGATAATCAGTGTTTATAGACCCGAACCCTGGTGATCTAACCATGGCCAGGATGAAGCTTGGGTAACACCAAGTGGAGGTCCGCACCGACCGATGTTGAAAAATCGGCGGATGAGCTGTGGTTAGGGGTGAAATGCCAATCGAACCAGGAGCTAGCTGGTTCTCCCCGAAATGTGTTGAGGCGCAGCGGTTGTGATTATAGTCGGGGGGTAAAGCACTGTTTCGGTGCGGGCTGGGAGACCGGTACCAAATCGAGACAAACTCAGAATACCCGATGGACACACAGCCAGTGAGACAGTGGGGGATAAGCTTCATTGTCAAGAGGGAAACAGCCCAGACCACCAGCTAAGGTCCCCAAATCATCACTAAGTGATAAAGGAGGTGAGACTGCATAGACAACTAGGAGGTTTGCCTAGAAGCAGCCACCCTTGAAAGAGTGCGTAATAGCTCACTAGTCAAGCGGTCTTGCGCCGAAAATGAACGGGGCTAAGTGATGTACCGAAGCTGTGGGATTAACGAAAAATTAATCGGTAGGGGAGCGTTCCGTCGTAGGTAGAAGCAGTAGCGGCGAGCAGCTGTGGACGAAACGGAAGTGAGAATGTCGGCTTGAGTAGCGCAAACATTGGTGAGAATCCAATGCCCCGAAACCCTAAGGGTTCCAGAGCCAGGTTCGTCCGCTCTGGGTGAGTCGGGTCCTAAGGCGAGGTCGAAAGGCGTAGTCGATGGACACAGGGTGAAGATTCCCTGACTACGATATGGGAGCATGACGAGGGACGCATAAAAAATAGCTACACCCTGATTGGTTTGGGAGGGGTTTACGGACTCCGAGTAGTGAAAGATAGTGCCAAGAAAAGCTTGTGATGTGATGAACATATAGTACCCGTACCCGAAACCGACACAGGTAGGGAGGTTGAGTAAACTAAGGGGCGCGAGATAACTCTCTCTAAGGAACTCGGCAAAATGGCCCCGTAACTTCGGAAGAAGGGGTGCCCACGAGAGTGGGTCGCAGTGAAGAGATCCAGGCGACTGTTTACCAAAAACACAGGTCTCCGCAAACTCGTAAGAGGAAGTATGGGGGCTGACGCCTGCCCAGTGCCGGAAGGTTAAGGAAGTTGGTCAGTGGCAACATGAAGCTGACGACCGAAGCCCCGGTGAACGGCGGCCGTAACTATAACGGTCCTAAGGTAGCGAAATTCCTTGTCGGGTAAGTTCCGACCCGCACGAAAGGCGTAACGATCTGGATGGTGTCTCAGAGAGAGACTCGGCGAAATAGGAATGTCTGTGAAGATACGGACTGCCTGCACCTGGACAGAAAGACCCTATGAAGCTTTACTGTAGCCTGGAATGGTGTCCGGGCTTCGCTTGCGCAGGATAGGTGGGAGACGAAGAGATATTCCTTGTGGGGAATATGGAGTCAACGGTGAGATACCACTCTGGCGAAGCTAGGATTCTAACTTCCTACCGTGATCCGGTAGAAGGACAGTTTCAGGTGGGCAGTTTGACTGGGGCGGTCGCCTCCTAAAAGGTAACGGAGGCGCGCAAAGGTTCCCTCAGCACGCTTGGAAACCGTGCGGCGAGTGTAAAGGCAAAAAGGGAGCTTGACTGCAAGACTGACAAGTCGAGCAGGTACGAAAGTAGGCCTTAGTGATCCGACGGCGCAGAGTGGAATGGCCGTCGCTCAACGGATAAAAGTTACTCTAGGGATAACAGGCTGATCTCCCCCAAGAGTCCACATCGACGGGGAGGTTTGGCACCTCGATGTCGGCTCATCGCAACCTGGGGCGGAAGTACGTCCCAAGGGTTGGGCTGTTCGCCCATTAAAGCGGTACGTGAGCTGGGTTCAGAACGTCGTGAGACAGTTCGGTCCATATCCGGTGCAGGCGTTAGAACATTGAGAGGAGCCTTCCTTAGTACGAGAGGACCGGGAAGGACGCACCGCTGGTGTACCAGTTATTGTACCAACAGTAGACGCTGGGTAGCCAAGTGCGGAGCGGATAACCGCTGAAAGCATCTAAGTGGGAAGCCCACCTCAAGATGAGTGTTCTCACTACTTTAAGTAGGTAAGGTCACCTGTAGAACACAGGTTCTTAGGCGGTAGGTGGAAGTGCAGTAATGTATGTAGCCGAGCCGTGCTAACAGACCGAGGGCTTGACCTCAATTTCAGTTACCAGTTAACACTTAACAGTTAACAGTGAATACATTGGTGAATATCGCGTTTCTTGCAGTCTTCAGGGTTTCTGAATTAGTGACAGTTGTTTGATAACTGATAACTGCTCACTGTTCACTGTCTTTCCTGGTGCCTATGGCGCGGTGGAACCACACTGATACATCCCGAACTCAGAGGTGAAACGCT
>NZ_JACJQW010000104.1:0-3696 GCF_014696905.1 Nostoc sp. FACHB-190 | reverse complement strand
TGAAATGCCTGAGCCTATTTTATTAAGTCAGATTTTTGCCAAGCTTACTTCTTTAGGACGTATTCATCCCGTTTCTACAGGTGTTGAACCCTCGTAAATTGGCTACGGTATTGTTTTATTGACAAAATTAGCTACTTCAGAGGATGTTGGTTGGCGATTTAATTGTTGACTTAATTGCTGCTGTTGCTGCTGTAGGGCAATCATTTGTTGTACAAGTCTTGCATAAGTTATTTCTTGCTCAGAGGTTAATAACGGGAACTGACCAATTTCTTGCAAATAGACGCGTACTGTGTCGGAACTTAAGCTGGACATACAACTTTATTACTTCTCCACTCATTAGACGGACTCAAAATTATAAATCAAATACCCTGACGAAAATCTCATCTCAGGATTGGATTTCTATGCAGCGATCGCGCTTGTTTTCAAATTTGCCTATTCCTGTATCATCAATGGAGTGTCTTGATATATGTATCACTCTTTTCACTTGAAAAACAGCATAAATCTTCTATGTCTCGACGAACTGCTACATCTTCATCTCCTTCTACTGTTGCACAAGGACTGGCTCTTTCCGAGTTACATTTGCGCTTACAATTTTTAGAGAAAGAACACCAATCAATCCTTAAGCAAATTAAAAGAAAGCGAACTGAACTAAATAACTTTGTCGAAAAGTCGCGTTCTTTAGCCACAGAGGTAGTACATCAAACAACTTCGAGCTTCCAAAAAATGGCTCAAATCGACCAAGAAATTCACGCTTTGTTTGAAACTATCTTTGCTACTCGAAAATTTGGTAAACAAACTCTTAAGAAAATACAAGCAGTTTATCGTCAACTACAATTTGCCGGAATTATCAGCATCAAATCCGATACAGAGCAATTCCAGCAAGAGCCAAATAAAGAGTTTTCATCTACGGAAGAAGATTTCTCCACTCAATCTACCGAAAATTCTCATCAAAATCAACAGTGGCCAGCACAAGAAACTACCTCTTTTGGGGCTGGGGCTAGAACCGAAACACAGCAAAAAATTCGCTCCACATTTTTGCGGTTAGCGGAAATCTTTCACCCGGACAAGGCACAAGATAGCGAAACACAGAAATATCATACCCAAATTATGCAGGAGATAAATATTGCCTACCAAGAAGGAGATTTAGCAAGACTGTTAGAAATTGAATCTCGTCAGCAAGTTGGGGAAACGATTAACCCTAATAGTGAAGATGATTTAACTCGCAAATGTCGCCATCTAGAACAGCAAAATCAAATTCTTCATTCTCAATATGAAAACTTGAAACGAGAACTACGTTTAGCCAAAAATACACCAGAAGGAGCAATGGTTTCTAGCTCTCGCAAAGCAGCCAAGCAGGGCATTGATGCTGTAGCCGGGATGGTCGAAGCAATTGAATCTCAAATTCAAGCTGTTTCTCAAATCAGGGATTTTGTCAAAGATTTTCAACAGCAGAAACTAACTATTCAAGAATTTCTCTCTGGCCCAGTTTCTCTGTATTCTTCTGAAGAAGAATTACTCCAAGATATTTTGGAACAGATGTTATCACAATTAATTTAATAAAAACTTGTTGATTAACAAACTCTTGTACAAGTTGGCTTTCTTAATTGCGAATTGCGTGCTTCGGATCAGGGCGGGAGCATCGTTGCGTTAGCGAGTCCACGAGCGTCCGCCGCGAATTGTTATTAGTCTGGTAGCAACTTAGAATCCCAAATGTACAGTCCTTTTTCTTCTGGCACTCTAGAAAATCTGCCTGAGCGATAACCCCGTGACAATTCGTTCAGCACTCCTGGTCTGACTTGTTGCAATTGCTCAGGCGTGAGTTCTCCATATAGTTGCTTGACAACTTCAGCCACATCAAAAACTCTTCTCGGATTTTGTTCTAATAACAAACTAATCGCATCAATCAAAAATTTGCCTTCAAACTCTCCTTGCATCGGAATAACATTAGTTTTCGCCTGTGGAGATGGTTTTCTGGCTTGACTTTGATTTGGCTTAGACAAACTATCGTTGCTGAGATTTGCTTGCGCCTGGGGGCCGGGTTTTTGCTCCTTCGTTTGGCTCTTTTTAGAAGAACTACCCTTGCGAGA
Organism: Nostoc sp. FACHB-190; assembly: GCF_014696905.1. Lineage (NCBI taxonomy): Bacteria > Bacillati > Cyanobacteriota > Cyanophyceae > Nostocales > Nostocaceae > Nostoc > Nostoc sp. FACHB-190. The sequence continues at coordinate 1,609 of NZ_JACJQW010000104.1, read as the reverse complement.
ATTGTTGAGTAATTTCAAATCTATGGTGTAGTACCCTGGCTTGCCCGGAACTAGCGACCATTTCTTGCTTTCTCTGCCTTGAGTCAGCGTTGATTGAACTCTACCTTTGACTACTTTCCAAGCTTTTGGTTCTAACTCGCCATACAGCGATCGCACCACAAAATCTATATGACATACACTACCTTTATGCTGCTGTAACAGTTTTTCTATCGCTTCTATACGCCTTAGAGAGTGATATTCCTCTAGCATCGGAATATCTTGCCCATACAAGGATTTATCTGGCGTAGTGGTGGTTTCCTCTTGCTTGGTAAACTCGGCAACTGGGGGTTCATCTTCTTGGGGTAATGGCTCAGTCGTATCCAGTTGGGCTATTTCACTTGCTGCTGTTAGAGCGTCGTTACTGTCGTCTTTGATGTCGCTTTCTTGAGCAGTATTATCTTCTTGTGTTGTTGCGGCTGATTTTTCAGTATTAGTAAACTCCAGAGTTTGTGTTTCAACTTGAGAACTATCAAAGCTATCATCTGAGAATACATCTTCTTCAGCAGTAACTATTAGCTGAGTTTCTTCTAATTGCGAGTTGATATCTTCTTGATTCTCAGTAGAAAATACCTCTGCTTTTATGTTGTCTACCAGTGATAATTCATTATCCTGAGTTTCTGATAATTCTGTTGCCGTTTTCAAGACATCAACGCTATTACCATTGCTGCTTTCTTGAGCGGGTACGGTAAATACTTCTTCTGCTACTTCTCTAAAAAAGCCATTGTTATTCACCTCTACGGTCACAGGCCAGTTCGACAACAACGCTTCTACGTGATTTAGGTTGTCTAAAGCTTCTCGATACAATTTTCCATACTCTTCTACCAGTGGCGCATAGTAGTTCCTTATTTCTAATAATGTCGAGAGAAATTTTTCTGGGGGCGGCTGTATCTGCATTTAACTACTTATACAACTTTAGATTTTTTATTATAGAAAATAATCCCCTCATTTGACAATTATATATTATGACTTAGAATGTAAACCTGGCTTTAATAGTTTTACTGCCTTACTAGTCTTCAACCGCTTCGCTAATTAAAGGTGAAAACAGTAAGTTACAACAGACCGAGGAGTAAAATAATGAAAGCTTCTTTAATTGCAACTATTACTTGTATCTTAACAGTTTCGTCTGTTAATTCTATCGTTCTGGCTGGTTCAAATCGGAGAACTTTAGATAGCAGAACAGTAATTACAACTTGCAACAACAATAGCGGCAGATCAGAAACTCAATTTCAACTAATCTCGTCCAGAATGTTTCTGTATAATCAGTGGAAAGAGAGAGAAATCATCGTATCTTTTCCTAAATTATAACTTGTGGGTAATTAAAATTTTAAGCCAATCTTTGAATAGAGTGGCTGTTTTCATTTGCCCTTCAATAAAAATAACTTTTTGAGAAAACCTGCTACGCAAAACATGAGTAAAAATCTGTTGGAGAATACACTCATGTTCATAAAAACTATTTGGACAACTCTCATTATTTCTTTGTTGTTACCGGAAATAGCAACTGCCGCAATCAATAGAGATACTTTGGGCGGTGGCGCATTAGGAATCGCCCAATGCCAGCATATTCGAGGTG